>JANOYK010000355.1:0-23646 GCA_031428855.1 Burkholderiales bacterium
AAACCGTTGGTGGACAAGCCAATGCAGAGGCAGGGTGCTGTGGAATGATGGATAGAACACGGGAGAGCAGACGGGAGAGCAGACGGGATAGCATACGGGACGACACACGATTCCCAACCGAGAAAAGCATGCAGCCGAACGCCAAATTTATCTTCACCGCAGCAATGGACGTCGACGCTGCCGCGCGCGCGGCCGTAGGTTCGCGCCATTGCGCCTCGGTTTCCCGTTTGCTTTCTTCGGCGGCTCGCTGCGCGCGCTCTCGCACCGCAGCCTGCTCTGCCAAATGCGCTTCGCTCATTTGACAGCTTTTGCGGCACGATTTAAGATTGAAATGAAACGTTTCATGGAAACGTTTCATATCCGCATTCGCGGGTATGAAGCAGCGCACACGGATGCGGGTGTGGCGCTCGATCCCGCACTGCTGCGCAAGGAAAGCTTCTTGGTCGACTATGGTTACAGCCAGACCGTGCTGTTGATGCGCGCCAGGCGCCCACCCACCGCGATCATCGCGGGCGGCATCGACATGCTGCCGGGCATCCTGCGCGCGCTGCGCGAGCGCGGCCTCAAGGTGCCGTACGATGTGTCGCTGGTGGCGGCGAGTGATTCCGATCTGGCGCAATTGTCGGAACCGCCGATCAGTGTCGAGCGCTGGGACTACGCCAGGATGGGCCAGGTGGCGGCCAAGCTGGCGCTCGATGCGATTGCGGCGGCACAAACGAAGAACCGTGCTGCCAAACCAAAACGTGTCGTCGTGCCGGCCGAGTTTTTGCCGCGCGCGTCGTGCGCCGCGCCGCGTGCGTGGCATTGAAACCGGAACAGCCGAAAGGATTGAAACGTTGACCTCACTCGCATCCACACCAGCGCAGCCCGCGTCCACACAACCTTTGCCCCTGGCCGGCATCACGATTGTGGAGTTCTGCCACAGCGTGGCCGGCCCCTATGGTGCCAGCATTCTGGCTGACCTTGGGGCTGACGTGATCAAAATCGAAAACCCCGGCAAGGGCGATCACGGGCGCGGCTGGGGGCCGCCGTATTGGCACGGCACCTCGTCGCTGTTCCAGACGCTGAACCGCAACAAGCGCGGCATCGTGGTCGATCTGCGTGACCCGGCGCAGTGCGCGCAGATCAAGACCTGGATCCTCGAACACGCCGACGTGGTGATACAAAACCTGCGCCCCGGTGCCATCGGCCAGTATGGCCTCTCGGGTGCTGAGCTGCTCGCCGCCAAACCGTCGCTGATCTATTGCAACCTCGGCGCATTCGGGGCTACCGGCCCGCTGCGCGAAAAGCCCGGCTACGACCCGCTGATGCAGGCGCAGGGCGGCATCATGAGTGTGACCGGTGAAGAGCACGGCGGGCCAGTGCGCGTCGGCACCTCCATCGTCGATATGGGCGCGGGCATGTGGGCGGCGATTGGCGTGCAGGCGGCGCTGTTGCGCCGCGCGGCTACGGGCGCGGGCTGCATCGTTGACACCTCGCTGTTTGAAACGGCGGTGGCGTGGATGCATATTTCCATCGCAGGTTATCTCGCCTCGGGCCAGTTTCGCGGGCGCATGGGCTCTGGCACGGTCGAGATCGTGCCGCACCAGGCCTTCAAGGCGGCCGATGGCCATGTGATGATTGCTGCGGGCAATGACGGCCTGTTTCAAAAACTCGCCACCGCACTCGGCCGGCCCGAGCTGGGCAGCGATGAGCGCTTTGCCACCAATGGCGGGCGTGTGACCCACCGCGCTGTGTTGGTGCCGTTGCTCGAATCGATCATCGGCACTGCCACGGTGGCGCAATGGCGGCAGCGGCTCGATGCGGCAGGCGTACCGAGCGCACCGATACAAAACATAGCCGAGGTGGTGGCTGATGAACAAACTGCCGCGCTCGGTCTGCTGCAAAAAGCGCCTGACCTCGATATGACGCTAGTTGGTTTGCCGCTCTCGTTTGATGGCGTGCGCCCGCCGTATCGCCGCTCTGCGCCGCGTCAGGGCGAGCACACTACCGAGTTGTTCGGCGCACCCGTGCCTCCTTCCCCCGTGTCCCCCTCTCACTCATAAGACCTTACAGGAACTGTCATGCAAGCTGGCATCCACGCAACTTACGAAACCCTGCAAATTGAAGAGCCCGGCCCCGGCCTGCTACTGGTGCGGCTGAACCGCCCCGAAGTCGCCAACGCCATGTCCAGCCAACTGGGCCGCGACATGATTGACGTGTTCACCAAACTCGCGCATGAGCCCGAGTCGTACCGCTGCGTGATTCTGACGGCGACCGGTGAGCGCCATTTTTGCGCCGGCGCTGATCTCAAAGAGCGCAAGGGCATGACCGACGCGGACTGGCACAAGCAGCATCACCTGTTCGAGCGCATGATGCTGGCGATTGTCGATTGTCCGATTCCCGTGGTGGCAGCGGTCAATGGCGTGGCTTACGCCGGCGGCTGCGAGTTGGTGTTGTGCTGCGACTTTGCTTACGCTGTCGAGACCGCGCGCTTCGCGCTGACCGAAACCCGCATCGGCATCATGCCCGGCGGCGGCGGCACCCAACTGCTGCCGCGCGCAGTCGGCCTGCGCCGCGCCAAGGAAATGATTCTCTCGGCCAAGCCGGTATCGGCGCAAAATGCGCTCGATTGGGGCCTGGTTAACCAGTTGAGCAAACCGGGCGAAGTGCTCAATGACGCGCTCGCCACGGCCAAAGCGATTTGCGTCAACGCGCCCTTGTCAGTGCGCCAGGCCAAGCGTTCGATGGAACTCGGTATGCGCATGGATTTACGCACCGGCATGTTTTTTGAGGTCGATGCCTACAACCGCCTGGTGCCGACCGAAGACCGGCGCGAAGGCGTGCTCGCATTTAACGAAGGACGCACGCCCAATTTCAAAGGCCGTTAGCCGTGGCCCGTGTGTCCTTGTAAGCAACAATCGCATCATCCCGTTCCAGTTTCAGGTCCCGTAGTCCGTAGCGCAATTGCGTTCATCTCAACCGGAGGAATCATGCATACAACACTCCACCGTAACACCGGCAACACTGGCAACAACGGCCACGCCGCTGCACGGTCACGCCGCTGCACCAGCGCTGGCCCGCACTCACAAGCTGCTCTGGAACATGTTCTTGGCCACGCTGCTGGCGCTCTGCGCGCTGATGCTGATGACGGCACTCACCAGCGCGCCCGCGTCGGCGCAAGCCGCGTGGACGCCGATCAAACCGATCCGCCTCGTGATCCCGTATCCGCCCGGCGGCGCCACCGATGTCGCCACCCGCGCGCTGGTGCAAAAACTCGGCAATTCGCTGGGCCAGCCGATCCGCAACGCCGGCATCAAGCTGGACAACTGATCCGGGTCAGCGCGGGCGGTGCCCGCGCTGACACCTGCGCAAATACCCGCTCAGGCCCCGGTATACACCGGCGCCGGCTGGCCGAAATAACCTTCGAGCAGGTGATACACCAGCGCGAAGTTTTTCGAGCGCGTGCTGGTGTGGGCGATGCCGGGCATGACGATGAATTGCTTGTCGGCGTTGGCCAGCTTCTCGAAAAAGTTGGTGAGGTCGCGAAAGCTGGCAATGCCATCGTACTGGCCGCGCATGATGAACGTGGGCACAGTGATTTTTCCGGGTCGCAAACCGGCTGCGTTTGTCGACACCGGCGGCATACACCGCCACCACCGGGATGCCGCCGTTTTTGTTGCCGCCAAAGCCGTGCAGCACCATGATGGCAGGGCGTTTCTCCCCCGCTTGCATGTCATCGGGCAGATGCAGCACACCGGTCAGTGTCAGACCGTCCGAGACAAACGATACCTGTTGCTGCATTGCCATACTCCTTTGCCGCGTGGCGCGGCGGCGCGGAGCAAAAAAAAAGCCAGCGCGGCGCTGGCTTGAATGGTTTGGTGGAGAAGAAGGGGATCGAACCCTCGACCTCCGCATTGCGAACGCGACGCTCTCCCAACTGAGCTACTTCCCCAACCGTGTGAAGATTCTATCAAACTCCTCTCAGGCGGTGCCCGCGTGCAGGGCCACCTGAGTGGCCATCGCATCGAGCACCGCTTGCGACTCGCCCAGCGCGGGGTGCAGGCTCAGCACGGCTTGCGGGTGGCGCGCCTGCGCCGTTTCAATCAATGCCGGCAAATCACGCTTGAGGTGCGCGCCCTGCGCCATGAAGGCGGGGATGATGTCAATCTCGCGCGCGCCGCCATCGATCAGGTTGTCGATGGCCTGCGCCAGCGCCGGCTGCATCAATTCCAGATAGGCCAGTTCCACTGCGGTGCCGGGCAGCCGCAGCTTTACTGCCATGCGCAGGCGCTCGAATGGCAGCGCCCATTGCGGGTCGCGCGCGCCGTGGGCAAATAAAATGATGGCGTGACTGGCAGGCATCACATCGCCATCACATCAAAATAATGTCGTACTGTTCCTGGTTATGCACCGTCTCAACCGCGAGCGACACCGGCTTGCCGATGAAGTCGGACAGCATCGCAAGCGATTGCGATTCTTCTTCGAGGAACATGTCGATCACTGCTTGGCTGGCGAGAATGCGGAACTCTTTCGGGTTGAACTGTTTGGCTTCGCGCGTGACTTCGCGCAGGATTTCGTAGCAGATGGTGCGCGCGGTCTTGATTTCACCGCGGCCCTGGCAGGTCGAGCACGGCTCGCACATCACGTGCGCCAGCGATTCGCGGGTGCGCTTGCGCGTGATCTCAACCAGCCCAAGACTGGTGAAGGTGCTGGCGCTGGTTTTGGTGCGGTCACGCGCGAGCGATTTGCCCAGTTCGGCCAGCACCGCGCTTTTGTGTTCCTCGCTGCTCATGTCGATGAAGTCGGCAATGATGATGCCGCCCAGATTGCGCAGGCGCAGCTGGCGCGCAATCGCCTGCGCAGCTTCAAGATTGGTCTTGAAAATGGTCTCGTCAAAATTGCGCACGCCGACAAAGCCGCCGGTGTTGACATCAATCGTGGTCATCGCTTCGGTCTGGTCGATGATGAGGTAGCCGCCGGATTTGAGATCAACCCGCCGCGCCAGCGCTTTTTCGATCTCACCCTCGACGCCGGACAACTCGAACAGCGGCCGCTCGCCGGTGTAATGAAAAATGCGCTCTTGCACGTTGGGCGTGTAGTCGCGCGCAAATTGCTGGAGTTTTTGAAAATTTTCGTGCGAGTCGATCTGGATCGCGGCGGTGTCGTCCTGAACCAGATCGCGCAGGGCGCGCTGCGCCAGCGACAAATCCTGATACAGGCAGGCCGGCGCCTGCACCGTTTGCGAGGCCGCGTGAATGGTGTGCCAGAGCTTGCGCAGATAGTTGACGTCGTTGCCAATGTCGGCATCAGACGCGGTCTCGGCCATGGTGCGGATGATGTAACCGCCGGTCTCACCTTCGGGTATCTGCGCGGTGAGACGGGTGCGCAGCAGGTCGCGCTCGGCCTCGTTTTCGATCCGCTGCGAAATGCCGATGTGGGTTTCCTGCGGCAGATACACCAGCATGCGCCCGGCAAAGCTAATTTGGGTGGAGAGGCGCGCGCCCTTGGTGCCGATCGGGTCCTTGATGACCTGCACCAGCACGGTCTGGCCTTCGCGCAGGATTTGTTCAATCGGCTTGGGGGGCGGCGCTTTGCCGCTGTTGCCGCTGTTGCCACTGGTGCCACTGGTGCCACTGGTGCCGTGGCCGCTGCCGTTGTGGTGCGCGTGGCGCACTTCCCAAATGTCGGCGACATGCAAAAACGCGGCGCGCTCGAGGCCGATGTCGATGAACGCCGACTGCATTCCCGGCAGCACCCGCGCCACCTTGCCCAGATGCACGTTGCCGGCCAGGCCGCGGCTGGCGGCGCGCTCAATGTGAATCTCCTGCACCACGCCCTGCGACATCAGGGCCACGCGGGTTTCCTGCGGTGTCACGTTGATCAGGATCTCTTCGCTCATGGGATGGGGATCAATTCAGTATCGGCCGCAAACCGTTGGCGGGCAAGGGTTTTCGCAGAACGTAAGAAGCGCGAACCGACCACCGGGTCAGTCGATGTGAGGGCGGGACCGGGGTCAGATGAAGGCGCTTGAGGATGCATCAAGCTTACCCGATAATGTCGCCCACTTCATGTTCACAGCGAAACAGAACAAACCATGCGGGACCACACCATGCGCACCCTGATGATCCCGGCGCTGACCGCCGCCCTCTGCACCCTGCCGGTGAGCTTGCTGGCGCAGGAGAGCTATCCGGCAAAACCGGTCACGGTGATCGTGCCGTTTCAGGCCGGGCAGGGGGTCGACATCATGGCGCGCGCGCTCACGGCAGAGTTGAGCCGTATCACCGGGCAGGGGTTCCCGGTGTTGAACCGCGAAGGCGCTGCGGCGACGATTGGCTTCGCGGCGCTGGCCAATGCAAAACCGGATGGTTACACCATTTCGATTTCGCCCAACACCCCGCTCACGGTGGCACCCTATCTGGTCAAGAGCGTGACCTACACGTTTGATGCCTTCATTCCGGTGTGTCAGAGTTTCGAGAACGTGATGGCGGTATTCGTTGGTCCGGGTTCGCCGCACAAGACGCTCAAGGAACTTGCGGCCGCCGCGCAGGCACAGCCGGGCAAACTCAACTGGGCCACCACCGGCGTCGGGTCGGTGCCGCATTTGTCGGGCGCGGCGTTTATGCAGGCAGCGCGGCTTGATGCGGTTCACGTGCCGTTTCGCGGCGAGCCGCCGATCATTGCCCAGCTGCTGGCCAACGACATTGCGTTTGCGGCGGCATCCGTGTCCGGCATGGCAGGCAAGGGTGTGCGCGCGCTGGCGGTGTTTTCCGACACGCGGCATGCGGCTTACCCCGATGTGCCGACCATGGCCGAACTCGGGTTTCCGGCAGGTGTGCCGGGCTTGAACGGCATGTTCGCCCCCAGAGGCACGCCAGAAGCCGTGCTTACCGTGCTGGAGAAGGTGTGCGCCGATGCCACTGCATCCGACGGATTCCGCGCCTCGGCGGCGCGCCTGCATCAGCGGGTGGCGTATCTTGGCCGGCGCGATTTCGAGCGCCGCTTGCGCAATGACCTGGAAGAAAAAGGGCGGCTGGTGCGCGCCCTCAATTTGCAAGCGGAATAGTGTCCGCCCAGTAAAAATGGCACCCGAGGGTGCCGATAGATAGCGGATATGTGTAGCCCGTTGCAGATGCTGACGCAACGGATGAGCGTCAGAAGATAAATTTGCCGGGAACCGCAGGCTTACGCCAAGCCCCACCAGCAGGCGGCTTAGGCTGCCTTGCGCCGCCGCACGGCAGCAACGCCCATCAGGGCCAGTCCGAGCAGGGCAATTGCACTCGGTTCCGCCACTTGGTTATTCGGATCAGCGCTGGCGCAACCCGCCGTCCCTTGAGTGCAGGCTGACAGGGCTGACAGTTTGAACGAGTCGTAAGTAATACCCGACGTGGTGTCAGTGGTTGCGTTGGCTGTGCCGAGCGGGTTATTGGCACCGATAAGCCAATCCGAGGAGTAGACCTGCGTGGTCACGTCGGCGCTACCACCGGCAGCAGTACCATTGCTGGCACCGACATTGTTGTAGTTGCCAATCAGAATCCAGTCTTTGCCGGCGTTGTTGGCCGCATTATTGATGCCACTGGTGTTGGTCTTTGCTCCCACGCTGCTCCAGCTTAATCCTGCCAACGCGGTAGCGGCATTGCCGCTGCCGATATACGCCAGGATGGTCATATCGGAATCCTGGTAGGCGTTGTTGCTGTCCTGGTTGTCGGTGCCGTTCCAACCAATGACCGCTTTGGTCAGGCTGACTTTGGCGACACCAAAATTGACCAGCACCATTTCGCTGCGCTGATTGTTGTCGATGGCATGCTCGCCGGTATTGGCTTCGTAAGTATCACCGGCAGTTGACGTGGAAGAGGTGCCGGTACCTGGGGCGCACGAAGTGCCGGAGCCGCAGCTATCGGCGTTGACCATGCCCAAGCCGCCGCCGCCGGTCCAGAGGGTTAACCCGGTGCTGTTGTTGGCCGTGGCCGACTGTTGCTGGACAGTACGCGGATTGGCAGCGTTAGTGTCGGCCCAGCCGGTGACAGAAAGACCACCCACCAAGTAGGCATTACCCGCGTAGGAGCCGCCACTGGTCAGATCCCAAGTGTTGACGGCCAGTGCAGATGCAGAGCCTGCCAGCAGCAACGCAGCGATCAAAAGCCTGAATTTGGTCATCATAAATACAAAGTGAAAGTTGGCTGGTACCAGTGGTATCCGATTGCAGGAGATAAAAGCAAAAACGAGGCCAATAACATTAATTCATAAAAATCAAATGGTTAAATTGTTAAATAGGATGTCGTCAATCATGATGTCAAATTTTTCGACAACTTGTTGCGGCAAAATACCCCGTCAGCCTCCCTCACATTCCTGCTGTGTTCCCGTTAGGCTAATTGGCAATTTCCTGTTTTAGACGTTTGACTTCATCGCTGGCAGCAAGGTGCGCTTGCAGCCCCAACGCCGCCTGCAATTCCTCTCGCGCCTCGGCCTTGCGCCCCATCTTGGCCAGGGCGAAGGCGAGGTGGTAGCGTATTTCCGCGTTGCCAGGGTTGCGCAGCCGTGCTTCGCGCAATTGGCGTAAGCCCGCCTCAATTTTTCCCTGTTGCACCAAAATCCAGCCAAGCGTATCAGCATAGTTGGCGTCGCCAGGCACTAATTTAACGGCCTTTTCCGCCATTTCTGCCGCCGCCGGGTCGCCCAATTGCTGCAGCAGGTTGGCGTAATTGTTAAGGGTCTGGGCGTCGTCCGGCTGCCGTGCAACTACTCTGACGTAGGTCTGCCGCGCTGCCTGCAACTGCCCGGCGCGGTACTGGGTCTCCGCCAGCGCTTTGAGTGCGATCTGGTCCCCGGGTTTTGCCTTCACCCAGCCTTCGAGAAACGCCGCTGCCTTGGGCGCCTCGCCGGCGGCAATATGGGCTTGCACCAAGCCCAGCGCGATCAGAGTGCTCTCCTGCTTGGTCAGAGCGGCGCGGAACGCGTTCACCGCCGCCGGGTACTGACCGCGCACCAGCGCAATCTGAGCGCTAGCCAAGGGCGCTTCGGCGCGGTTGGGATGTTTCGCGGCCAGCGTTCTGGCGGCTGCCTCGGCGCGCGGCAAATCTTTGCGCTGGAGCTCGACATCGACCGACAGCGCGAGCGCGCCCAGATGGTCGGCCTCGCCCTGCAACGCTTTCTGAACGTTGTAGTGGGCACCGTCCGGATTACCGCTGGCCAATTGCAATCTGCCAATCTCGACCTGCAGGCGGGGATCAAACGCCGCATTCTTGGTGGCGGTCTGCAATATGCTGCGGGCATTGGCCGGATTGCCGGTTGCGAGATAAGTGCGGCCGAGCGCCAACTGCACCGGCAGACTGTCGGGAAATTTGGAAGAAAGCGCCTTGGCCGTTTCGATGGCGTCGTCCGGCAGGCGCTGCGCTAGTTGCAGTTCGAGCAACGCGAGTCCGGTGCGGGTATCGCGCCTTGGCAATGCTGCTGCTTTTTTGAGATGACGCATCGCTTCGGCGGCGCGCCCGGCGCGTTGCTCCATCATGCCCAGATCGAATAGCGCGTCGGCATCATCCGGGGCGCGGCTTAAAAATTGGGTCAAGCGGGCTCTGGCATCGTCAAACTTGCGCTCTCCGGCATCGAGCCTTGCAAGATTGAGGATGGCGGGGCGGAACGCCGGATCTGCTGCCAATACTTGCACGAAGGCCTTGCGTGCGCCGGCAAAATCGCCGCTGCCAGACTTGACCGCCCCCTGAAAATTGAGCACCGTGAGATTGGCCGGGTCGCGCTTGACCATCTCTTCGGCGATTTGCAGCGCCTTGGCGGGCTGCCCGCGCCGCAGGTGGCGCATCGCCAGTGTGGTGCCCAATTCAGCGTCACCGCGGCTCGAAGCGTAGGCCTTCTCCAGTGTGGCTTGCCCGAGTTCTTCACGGCCCTGGCCAAACTGGCTGACCGCCAGCGCGCGGTTGACATCGAGATCATCGAGCTTCAGTGCCGCACGGTCCAGCAGTTCAGTGGCGCGCGCGAATTTGCGCCGCGACAATTCCCATGAACCGAGCATGAACAGCACCTGGGGGTCATCGGGCGCTGCAGTCTGGAGCATCAACAAATGCGGTTCGGCCTGGCGGTAGTCCTTGACGCGGATATAGGCCGATGCCAGCAGCTTGCGCGCCGGAATGTGGTTTGCATTTCTGACAATGATGCTCTCAAGGTATCTGCGCGACTTTTCCCAGTTGCCCAGCGCGTTGTGACCCAGCGCTGCGAGCAGCATCAACTGTTCGCGCCGGTTCAGCAGTTCTCGCGGCAGGCCATCAAGCGTGTTTACCATGTTGCCCAGTTCGCGCGCCGCGACTGCCTGATCGCCCTTGCGCGAGGCCAGGATGGCGCGCAAATAAGCCGCGCGCGGATCGTCCGCCGCCAGTCCACTCAATGCGGCCAGGTCTTTTCCGGCCTCCGTATCACGTTTGAGATCGGCCAGCAGACCGGCCCGCGCCACCCGCGCGTCTACATGTTTGGGGTCGAGCGCGAGCGCTTTGCTGTATGCCGCAAGCGCGCCTTGCATGTCCAGCCCGTCTTGCAGCACCGAGGCATGCATGTTCCAGGCGGCGGCGTTCTCCGGTGCCAGTTCGAGCGCCTTGGCTGCTGCAGCGCGCGCGCGGTCTTTTTGCCGGGCCGACAACAGCAGCGGTATTTCGTCGATCCAGGGCGCAGCAGAGGCCGGATCGGCGGCGCGCGCCGCCTCGAATTCGCGCGTGGCCAGCACCGTATTGCCCATTTCCACATAGGCGTTGGCGCGCAACGACAGCACCCGCGCCTGCAGCGCTGGCGGCAGGCCGGCCGGCGTGAAGCGCTCAATCACCTTGTCGGCATTGCCGGTGATGATGTAGATGCGCCCGAGCGCCAGCGCCGCCTCACCGCGGTTCATGCCTTGGTTGAGGGCCTCCTCAAATGCCGCTTCTGCGCCCTTGAGGTTGCCGTTGCGCAGCAGGGCGCGCCCCAGCAGCATGTGGGCGGCGAGCAGCTTGTTGTCGGCCTGAATCGAATTTTTGAGCTGGACGATGGCCCCCTTGAGATCGTCCTTCTCAAACCGCTGCAGCGCATTTTCGTAAAACGCTGCTGCTTTTTCGGGTGTGGCCGAGGCCGGGGTCGCGATGCCGGCGAGCACCGCTGCGAGTATCCACGCCAGCGCCGGGAACGTCCGGCGGGAGGGCCGGCAGGACGAGGGCGCGACGCCGGAGGAGAAGGAGGCGGCGGCGGGGACGGCGACCGGGGCGGCAACGGCGAGCCGTACCGAAACAGCCGCGCAATGCGGGCGTGAGCGTGAGCGCAAAAACTTGCTGGTCATGCCATGCGGCCCTTGGGGAAGTGGCGGATGGGGTGGGATTTGAACCCACGAAGGAGTTGCCCCCTTGCCGGTTTTCAAGACCGGTGCATTCAACCGCTCTGCCACCCATCCTTGAGGCTAATTTTAACCCGCCGCCGGTGTAGAGTGCGAACTCAACAGTATTTTTACAAGGAGACGCCGATGCGCGCACGCTTGTTTTGGGGTTCATTGGCCGCTGCCGCCGCACTGGCCGGCGCGCCGGTGCCGGCTGCGGCGCAGGCAACTGATCCGCTGCCGATATTTGATGCCCATATGCATTACAGCCACGATGCGTGGGAAGGCCTGCCGCCCAAAGAAGCGGTTGGCTTGTTGCGCAAAGCCGGTGTCAAGCGCGCGCTGGTATCGAGTTCGGGTGACGACGGTACCCAGGCGCTTTACAAGGAAGCGCCCGATCTGGTGATTCCTGAATTGCGCCCCTACCGTACGCGCGGTGAGGTGGGCACCTGGTTTCGCAGCGACACCATGATCGCGCACCTCGAAGACCGCCTCCGCCGCTTTAAATATGTCGCCATCGGCGAGTTCCATTTATATGGTGCCGATGCGGACCTGCCGGTACCGCGCCGCATGGTGCAACTGGCCAAGGAGTACAAACTGTTTTTACACGCGCACTCGGATGCGGACGCCATCGAGCGCATGTTTAAACAGGAACCGGCGGCGCGCATTCTGTGGGCGCACTCCGGGTTTGACCATCCGGACAAGGTGCGCGAGCTGCTGCGCAAACATAAAAATCTGTGGGCCGATCTGGCGTTTCGCAGCGACCACAGCGCGGGCGGCAAGGTCACGCCGGAGTGGCGCGCCGCCTTCATGGAGTTTCCTGACCGCTTTATGGTTGGCACCGATACTTACACGCCCGAGCGCTGGCATTACGTCGGCGAGCACGCGGCCTGGTCGCGCCAGTGGCTGGCCGATTTGCCGCTGGCCGTGCGTGAAAAGATCGCCTACAAAAACGGTGAAGCGCTGTTTGGGCGCATGCTCGGCAAATGATGACTGCCGTTTGGCGCGGTGCCTGCCTGTGGGTTGCGCTGCTTGCGTGCGGTATGAGCATTGCGGCATGGGCGCAGTGCGGCCCCGCGCCCGGTGCGCTGCGCGCAGAAGGCCGTGAAGCGGTGGTGCTGTTTCAACCGCGCCCGGGCCCTATCAAGGTGGGGGAGTTGTTTGCGCTTGATGTGGTGGTGTGCTCCAAGCACGGTGAGGCACGCGCGCTCACCGTCGACGCCACCATGCCGGAACACAAACATGGCATGAATTACAAACCGGTGGTCAAGCGCGGCGCTGCCGGTGCCGCTGGTGCCTTTGCCGTCACCGGATTCATGTTTCACATGCCGGGGCGCTGGCAACTGGTGTTTGATGTGGACACCAGCGCCGGCCGCGAGCGGGTGCTGCATGACGTCACGATTGAGTGAGCAAACCTGGGGCGAGCCAGGCGCGTGTAGCAGGCCGGCGCGGTGAGCAGATCCCTGATACACGCGGTGCCGCCACGCTGGACCGGTTGGATGCTCTGCGTGATACCGTGCCTGGCCGCGTGGCCGGCACTGCTGTACGCGCAGGCCGGCACGCCGGACTATGCACCCGCTGAAAAACGCGCCATCGCACGCCACGGCCCTTGGCCGCAGCCAATGTTGCCCGATGCCAGCAATCGTGTCTCCGGCAATGCCGATGCGATTGCGCTCGGACGCGCGCTGTTTTTTGACGCACGGCTCTCGTCTAAAGGAGATATGGTGTGTGCCACCTGCCATCAGCCGGGCCGCGCGTTCACCGATGGCCGCGACCGCGCGCACGGGCGCGAGCGCCTCAACCGCAATACGCCAGGGCTATGGAACACAGGCCTCGGCCACTGGTTTGGCTGGGACGGCGGCTCCGACAGTCTATGGTCGTTTGCGCTGCGGCCAATACTCAATCCGCTGGAGCTTGGCGCTACCGCTTCACACGTAGCGCAACTGCTGCGCGCGGACGCCACCTATGTCTGCCTGCATCGCAATGCGTTTGGCACCGCGCCGCGTGCAGTACCGGCTGCGACGCGCGCGGTACCGGCCGGGCCACGCGCAGTAAAGGATGCGTCACGTGCGGCAACGGCTGCACCCAGCAGCGCAGATGAACGGGTGCTGGTCGATGCGGCCAAGGCGCTCGCAGCGTTTGTTGAGACGCTCCAGAGCGGCAAAAGCGCATTTGATGATCTGCACGATGCGCTGGCGCGTGGCGACATGGCAGCAGCGGCGCGCTATCCGGAAAACGCACGGCGCGGGTTGCGCCTATTTGCCGGACGGGGGCAGTGTGCGGTATGCCACTTCGGACCCAATTTTTCCAACGGCGAGTTTCATGAAATCGGTATTCCGCACCTGCTCGCACCGGGCCGGGTTGATGCAGGACGGCAAGGTGGCATCAGGCGCGTGCGCGCGGACCAATTCAACCGGCTCGGTGGATTCAGCGACGATGCCTCACGCGCGTCCGGCAGCCGCACCCGGCATCTGGCCGAGAGCCATGCCACCTTCGGGCAATTCAAAACGCCGAGCCTGCGCAATGTCGAATTGACCGCACCCTACATGCACAACGGCAGCCTCGCCACACTGCGCGATGTGGTGCGCCACTATTCGGAGCTGCCGGAAGACCGGCTGCATCAGGACGGTGAAGCGCTGCTCAAGCCGCTGCGGCTGACGGAGAGCGAGAGCGATGATCTAGTGGCGTTTTTGCGCACGCTGACCAGTCAATCGTTCCCGGATGTGAGCGCAGCGCCGGTGGCGTGCCGACCCCGTCAGTGACCTTGTGCGCACCACTCATTCCAAAGACCACGGGCTGCGTCGATCACTTCGCTAGCAGTAAGGCCTGCCGGGCCAATGCCTTGGGCCACCAGAAAATCGGCTGCGGCACCATGCAGGAAAACCGCTGCCACCAAGGATTGCAGGGCGGTGGTGCTTATAGAGTGGCTTGTACCAACGGTTTTGGGGGCGTCGCAGGTTGAAAATTGCGCCAACAGTGCGCCCGCGATGCCGGACAGCACGTCGCCCATGCCGGCGCTGGCCATGCCGGGGTTGCCGCTGGGGTTGATCCACCAGTCACAGTGCAAGGAGGAATTGGCTGCCGCTATCACGCTGCCCGCGCCCTTGAGCACCACGCAGGCGTTAAAGCGCAGCGCGAGCGTGCAGGCAGCGGCGATGCGATCTGCCTGCACTGCAGCGGTGGTGCAGCCGAGCAGACGCGCGGCCTCTTGCGGATGCGGCGTGAGCAGGGTGGCCGCGTTGCGCTGTGCGACGGCGGTGGCGAGTGCGCTGTCGCCGCCGATCAGATTGAGTGCATCGGCATCAAGCAGCAACGGCACCGGTGTGGCGATGGCGGCGGCGAGACACGCGCGCGCTGCCGCGCTGGTGCCCATGCCAGGGCCGGCCGCCAACGCCGAGCATTTCGCCAATGCGATTTCGGCAGCGGGGCGCAGCATCAGCTCGGGTTGTCGCAGATCAACCGCCGGGCCGCGCTCGTCGAGCAAGCCGACCCACACTTTGCCAGCGCCCAGTTTGAGAGCAGCGCGGCCTGCAAGCAGTGCTGCGCCGGCCATGCCGGCCGCGCCGCCAAGGATGCCGAGCGTGCCGAAGCTGCCTTTGTGGGTGTTGCGCAGACGTGGCACGAGCAGCGTTGCGAAATTGGCGTGGCTGACAAGGTGGCCGCTGTCAGGCGGTGTTGACGCATTCCCGCTTCCCATACCGCGCAAGTCGAGCGCAGCTACTTCGACGGCACCGGCGTAATCCGGGCCAAGGAGTGTATGCAGGCCCGGCTTGTCAGCGATGAAGGTGAGGGTGCGGGCGGCTTGTAGGCAACAGCCAGCGATAGAGCCGGTGTCAGCGTCAAGACCGGAAGGCAGATCGAGCGCGAGCACCGGCAGGTGGCTGGCGTTGATGGCGGTGATCCATTCGCTGTAGGGCGACACGATGGCGCGCGTGAGGCCGATGCCGAACAATCCGTCGATGACGAGATCGATCTCCAGCTTGACCGGCAGGGCCGCGCTGCACTGTCCGCCCGCCGTGCGCCATTTCGCGTGCGCGGCGGCGGCGTCCGGCGGCAGGCGCGCGGCATCGCCCGCGAAACACAGGTGGACATCGCAGCCCGCCTGCTTCAAATGCACTGCGGCTTCAAACGCATCGCCGCCGTTGTTGCCCGGCCCGGCCAGCACCAGCACCCGCGCCGGGTGGTGTGGCGGGTTGACCAGCATCGCGCGTGCGCTATCGGCAGCAGCACGTCCGGCGCGCTCCATCAAATTCGCCCCGTCCGCTAGCGCGCGTTGCTCGATGGCACGGATGGCGGCAGTGCGCAGCAGCAGACTCATGGCGGGTTCCCCGTGGCGCTCTCAGTGGTGATGGCAGCGGCGTTCTCAGCGGCCCGCTGCCACCGTGTGCAGCGCCTGCAAGTGCCGCAGGATGTCCGCTTCAGACACCACCTCGGCGTACTTGGCCTGCAAATCAAACAGGCTCGCCTCATGCGGGCGCGGGTCGCGGTCACCCACAGCATCGCGCACCACGAAGGGCAGGAAACCATGTTGGCAGGCGTCGAGCGCAGTGGCGCGCACGCAGCCGCTGGTGGAGACGCCGGTGATGACGACGGTATCCACCCCCAACGCCGTGAGCGTAGCCGCCAGCGGCGTGCCAAAAAATGCACTGGCGTATTGCTTGAGCAGCAATTGTTCGCCCGGCTGCGGCGTCATGCCGTTGCAGTACTCACCCAGGCGCGAGCCGCTGTCGAACACCTTGAGCGCGCCCACCTTGCGGTAAAAAATGCCGCCGTTGACGCCGCCCGGTTGGTACTCCACGCCGGTGAAGATGACCGGAATGCGCGCCGCGCGCGCTGCTGCCAGCACACGCTTGGCCGACTCAAACGCGCTCTCGCACCCGGCGTAGAGAGGTGAGCCTGGTTCGATATAGGCACGCACAAAATCGACGATGAGCAGAGCCGGGCTGCGGCCAAATGGCAAGGCGCGGCCAAACCCGGCGGTCTGGTAATCCTGATCGAGATTGGTTTTGGCAGCTTGGGGCATGGGCCGGTAAACTGTCTATGATTGTTGTTGGAATTGAGTCCAGATTGAGTTTAACGCGCGCGTTTCATGATCGGCTAAGCATGACATCCACAGACAGGGTATTGATTGCCGGTGCCGGCCCGGCCGGGCTGATCGGCGCGCTGGTGCTGGCGCGCGCCGGGGTGCCGGTGACGCTGATCGAAGCCTTGCAGCAACCGGCCGAAGACCTGCGCGCGTCGACCTTCCATCCGCCCACGCTCGACATGCTCGACGATCTCGGTCTGCTCGAATGGATGCTGCCGCGCGGCTTGAAGTCGCCGGTGTTTCAGCACCGTGACCGGCCCATTGGTGAAGTGTTCTCGTTCAACCTCGGTTTGCTCGCCGGCGAAGTGCGTCATCCCTACCGGCTGCAACTGGAACAATGGAAGCTGATGCGCCACGTCGCAGAGCTGCTCGCGGCGATGCCGAATGTGCAGTTGTGCTTTGGCGAGCGGGTGGTGCATGTCGAGCAATCACCGGATCGGGTGCGCCTCTCGGCCGAGACGCATGCCGCGATTCACCGCCACGAAGGGCGCTATCTGATCGCCTGTGACGGTGCCAATTCAATCATCCGCAAATGGCTTGGCATTGAGTTTGAAGGGCTGACCTACCCGGAAAAATTTTATTGCATGACGACGCCGTTTGCGTTCGAGTCGCATTTTGAGAATTTGTCCAACGTCAACTACGTGGCTGATCCGGAACAATGGTTTGTGCTGCTGCGCGTGCCCGAGTTGTGGCGTGTGCTGATCCCGGTGTCTGACACGATGGCCGATGCCGACATTACTGCCGATGCGTACACTCAGGCCAGCCTTCAACGCATTGTGCCGCGCGCCGGGGACTACACCGTGCGCCATCGCACCATCTACCGCGTGCATCAGCGTGTCGCCAAACAATATCGCAGCGGCAATGTGTTTCTGGCCGGTGACGCCGCGCACATCAACAATCCGCTCGGCGGCATGGGCATGAATGGCGGGCTGCATGACGTGATGAATCTGTCTGAAAAACTGCTCGCAGTGATGGGTGGCGCAGCCCCGGCGCTGCTGGACCGCTATGAGCGCCAGCGCCGCGCGGTGTGCTACCGCTTTGTGCAGGCGCAGAGCATGCGCAACAAGGCCGAGATGGAAGAGACCGGCAGCGCCGCGCGCGCCAAGCGGCTCGACGAAATGCGCGCCTTGGTGGCGGATGAAGCCGCCACCAAGGCGTTTCTGATGAAAAATTCGATGCTGGCGAGCCTGCGCGAAGCGGCTGCCATCGAATAAAAATCGAATAAAAAACGCAACAACAGTTAAAGCGAGAAGGAGTGAACATGGCGGACCATCTGGGCTACCGCAAAAAATTCGGCGCACTCGGGCCATCGACCAACACCATCGTGCAGCCCGATTTTGACGATCTGCGTCCGGTGGGCGTGACCAATCATTACAGCCGCATCATCATTCCGAACAATCCGGTGGCTGATGATGCCGGCTTTCTCGCGCTCGTCGCCAGCATTCAGGGGGCCACGCTCGATGCCGTCGATGTGCTCAAAAGCTGTGAGATGGATTACCTCGTGATGGGCATGTCCGCCGCGACGTTTTGGGACGGCCGCAAAGGCGCGGAAAAATATCTGGCGATGATGCAGGAGCGCGCCGGGGTGGGCGTGTCGTGCGGTTCGTTTGCGAGCGAGGCTGCGCTCAATGCGCACAAGGTCAAACGCATCGCTTTCCTGTCGCCGTATTTTCCGGTAGCGAACGATCAGGTGCGGCGCTTTTTTCGGGATTGTGGTTTCACGGTGGTGCGCGATCTCTGTTTGCGCCGTCCCAGCCCGGTGCTGATCGCGCACAGCACCGATGCCATGTGCCGCGCCGCCCTCAAGGAACTCGATGGCGATGATGTGGACGCCATCGTGCAGGTCGGCACCAACCTCTCGATGATCCGCCTCGCAGCGGCGGCAGAATTGTTTTTGGGCAAGCCGGTGATTGCGATCAACACAGCAACTTACTGGCACGCCTTGCGCGCCGGCGGCATTACTGACAAAAAAAGCGGCTTTGGCAGCTTGATGGAATTTCACTGAGGAGATTGAGCATGATCTGGAGAATGGCTCTGGGAGCGGATCTTGGCGCAACCGCTTGCGCGCGGCGCGGTGTCGCGCGGACTGCTGCGGCGGCTTGGGCCATTGCTACGTTGTCTGCGCTTGCCATTGCGGCATCCGCATCTGCGCAGGCGCAAGACTGGCCGAACCGTCCCATCCGCATCATCGTGCCCTACACGCCCGGCACCGGGCAAGACACGATTGCCCGCGTCATCGCACCCAAGCTCACCGAAAAACTGGGCCAGCCAGTGGTGATCGAAAACCGCCCCGGCGCATCAGGCAACATCGGTACCGATGTAGTGGCCAAATCCGCGCCGGATGGCTACACCCTGCTCATGACCGCGAGCACCATGGTGCTCAACACGCTGCTCTACAAGGATTTGCCGTGGGACCCATTCCGCGATTTTGCGCCGGTCGCCAATCTCACCAATGGCTATCTGGCGCTGGTGGTCAACAACAACGTGCCCGCGACCAACGTCAAAGAGTTTGTTGAGTTGCTCAAACAACGGCCCGGCAAGTTGTCGTATTCGTCACCGGGGATTGGCACGCCGCAGCATTTGTCGGGCGAGTTGCTCAAGGTGGCGACCAAGACCTACATGTTGCACGTGCCGTATCGCGGCTCGGCTGGGGCCATCACCGGGCTGATCGGCGGCGAAGTCGATGCCATGTTCATGCCGGTGCATTCGGCCCTTCCGCAAGCGCGCCAGGGCCGCCTGAAGGTGCTGGCGGTGGTCAACGACAAGCGCGTCTCGGTTGCGCCCGAAGTGCCCACAGTGCAAGAGGCGGGCGGGCCGCAACTTGATGCCGCCGTGTGGTACCCGATGTATGCGCCAGCCAAAACCCCGCCTGCGGTGCTGGCCCGCCTCACCGCCGCGATTGGCGAGATTCTCAAACAGCCCGACACTGCCACCGCGCTCGACAAGCAGGGCCTGGCGGTCAACTTCATGACGCCGGCTGAACTCACGCGCCTGATGCAAAATGACATTGCGTTTTGGAGTGTGGTGGTCAAAGAAAAAAATCTCAAAGGAGAGTAGGGAAGATCATGCAGCAACCAGAACGGTTGACAGCAGGCGCGGCATTTGCCACACTGGCTGGCAAATTGAAACTGCGTGAAGTTGCGTGAAGTAACCAAGCCGTTACCAAGAAACCACGGAAGCAAAAAACCCAGGAGACCACGATGTTGAAAATGTTGCTCGCAGCCGCCGCTGCATCCATACCGGCTTTTATGCTCGCTGCCGCACCAGCGCTGGCGCAGCAAAAAGAACTCAAGATCGGCGTCATTTACGACCTGACCGGCCCGTTCGCGGGCGGCGGCTCGGAGGCCAACTACATTGGCACCAAGGCTGCCATCGACATGTTCAACGAGAAGGGTGGCGTCGAGGGTTACAAGATTGTGCCGTTGTATGTCGATGCGCAGTCGAAGGTTGACGTGGCGATCAACGAGGCCGAGCGCCTGATAAACCAGGAGAAGGTGGACATGCTGCTGGGCGTGTATTCGAGCGCGCAGTGTGTGCCAATGGTGGGCAAGGTTGATGCTGCCAAGAAATTCATGTGGGCCACGGTGTGCGTCTCGTCCGCCGTGTTCAAGAACAAAAATCTGCAATACGTGTTCCGCCCGCAGCCACACAGCGACCAGTACGGCGCGGCCTCGTGCGACTACATCAAGGAGCATGCGCAGAAAAAATTTGGCACATCGGTGGACAAGCTGAAAGTCGCGATCATTTACGAAGACGGGCCGTATGGCGCCGGTGTCGCGGCTGGCAACGAAGCGCAGTGCAAGATCAATGGTTCGCCGATTGTGATGAAAGAGGGCTATGCCGCCACTGCGCCCGACCTGTCGTCGCTGGTGACCAAGCTGCGCCGCGCCCAGCCCGATGTGATTTTGCATACTGGCTACAACCCCGACATCACGCTGTTCCTGCGTCAGGCCAAAGAGCAAAACCTGAAATTCAAAGCGCTGATCGGTCACGGCGCCGGCCACAGCCAGATCGGCAAACTGCGCGAGACCTTTGGCGATGATGTCAATTACTTCCACTCGATTGATCCGGTAGCCGCTCAAGTGCTCGACCCCAAGGCATTGAAGCCGGGCATGGGCGATCTGGCCAAAGAGATGGTCAAGCGCTATCAAGCGGTCAAAGGGCCGGTCGAAGTGCCGCCGCATACCTCGATGGGCTTTACCAATACGTGGATATTCTTGTCTGACGTGCTGCCGCGTGCGATCAAAAAACATGGTGGCATCTCATCCGAAGCGCTAAAAAAAGCGGCAATGGAGACCGACATTCCGCCGGGGGCCACACCGTCCGGCTATGGCGTCAAGTTTTACCCGCCCGGCCACGTCATGTCGGGCCAGAACGAGCGCTCGCAACTGGTGGTGATGCAGTTCGTCAATGGCCGCACCTATATCGCCTGGCCGACGCCGATCCGCACGACTGACCCGCTGCTGCCGTTTCCCAAGGGTCACATTTATGCAAAGTAAGGCCCGAAGTATGGCCCCCAGTATGACCAGCGGCCGCGAAGTGATGTTGCGCGCAACGCACCCGCTTCGCGCATGCTGAGCGTCAAACAGCTGACCAAGAAGTTCGGCGGGTTTTCGGCGGTATCGTCGATCTCGTTTGATCTGGCCGAGGGCGAAATCCTCGGCCTGATCGGGCCGAACGGCTCCGGCAAAAGCACCACCTTTAACCTGATTGCCGGCTTGTACGCGCCGACTTCAGGAGCCATCACGTTTCAGGGGCGCGAAATCGGCGGCCTCAACGCAGCCCAGGTGTGCCACGCCGGCATTGGCCGCACGTTTCAGATTCCGCGGCCCTTCAAGAAGTTGACGATTCTGGAGAACGTGACCCTCGCCGCGTATTACGGCAGCGATGGCAAGGTGAGCGAGAGTGACGCCAAGCGTCTGGCGGCGGATGCGCTGGACTTGATCGGCCTGCCGCATGCGAAGGGCGCGCGGATTGACGGCCTCGGCGCGGCGGCACTGAAAAAACTCGAAATGGCGCGCGCGCTGGCGACGCAGCCCAAGCTGCTGCTGGCCGACGAATCGCTTGGCGGACTCGATGAGCACGAGATGGAGCAGGCCGCCGACATGCTGCGCATGATCCGCAAAGAGCGCGGCATCACCATCATATGGGTCGAGCACATCATGGGCGTGTTGATGCGCGTGGTGGACCGCTGCATCGTGCTCGATCATGGCGAGATCATCGCGGCGGGTCTGCCTCGTGAAGTCGCATCTGATCCCAAGGTGATTGAGGTGTATTTGGGCACCGATGCGGCCGAAGTGCAGGCGCAGACGCAAGCTCAGCCACAGTCGCCGCAGCAGGCGTTGCTGCAAACAACGCAGCAAACAACGCAGCAAGCAGCGCAGCAAGCAGCGCAACAAGCAACGCAGAAAGCGGCGCAAAACGCGCGCGAAGGTGGCGCAGCATGAGCGCGATGCTCGAACTATCCAACGTGTCAGCCGGCTACGGCTCGTTTCAAGCGCTGTTCAACGTCTCTCTCGAAGTCAAGGCGGGTGAAGCAGTAGCGGTGATCGGGCCGAACGGCGCAGGCAAAACCACACTGCTGCGCGCGATCTCGAAATTGACCGATGTGACCGGCGGTGAAATCCGCATGGATGGCCGCTTGCTGGGCGACGTGCCGGCTCACGAGATCATCGACCTTGGCTTGTCACAAGTGCCCGAGCACCGCCGCCTGTTTCCGCGCCTCACGGTCGAAGAAAATTTGCGCATGGGTGCCTACCCCGCCGCCGCGCGCCCGCACTTTGCTGCGCGTCTGGCGATGGCCTATGAATTGTTCCCGCGCATGAAAGAGCGGCGGCATCAGGCCGCTGGCACGCTCTCGGGCGGCGAGCAGCAGATGTGCGCCATCAGCCGCGCGCTCATGAGCGGCCCCAAGCTGCTGCTGCTCGACGAACCCTCGGCCGGTCTCGCGCCGGTGATCGTGCAATCGATTTTTGACCTCATCAAAAAAATCCGCAGTGAGGGTTACACCGTGATGATCGTGGAACAAAACGTGCGGCAGGTGTTGAAGGTGGTCGATCGCGCCTATCTGCTCGAAGTAGGGCGCATCAAGCTGTCCGGTTCGTCCGCCGAGTTGCTGGCGAGCGCAGAAATCCAAAAAGCCTATGTCGGTCTGTGAGTGCGTATAAAGGAATGGCGTGATGCAAATTTTTGACATCTTCCTGCTTGAAACCGTGCTCAACGGCCTGCTGTTCGGCGGCGTTCTGGCACTGCTCGCGCTTGGGCTGAACCTGATTTTCGGCGTAATCGACGTGGTATGGATTTGCTACGCCGAGCTGATGATGCTCGGCATGTACACGGTGTTCTTCATGCACAAAACGCACGGTCTGCCCTTGTTTGCTGCTTTCGCCATTGCCGTCATGGCGGTGTCCGTGCTGGGCGTGCTGCTGCACGTGCTGGTGATTCGCCCGGTGCTGGCGTCCGAGCCGATCAACCAGTTGCTGGTGACCGGCGGCGTGCTGACGTTTTTGCAGGCCGCCGCCACGCTTGCCTTCGGCATCGATTTTCGCAATCTTGGTGTGTCGATGCCCAGCCTGGTACTGGGTGACATTTCGCTGCCGTGGTCGCGCATTTCCGCCGCGCTGACCGCCCTGGTGGCCATGACCGGCCTGTACTTTTTTCTCAAGAAGACCTATATCGGCACCGCGATCCGCGCCATCAGCCAGGACCGCGCCATCATGCCACTGATGGGCGTCAACCCGGCCAAAATTTATGTCATCACCTCGGCCCTGGGCGGCGGCTTGGCCGGGCTGGGTGCCTGTTTGCTGGTGCTCCAATACGACGTGCATCCGGCCATTGGCCTCACCTTCGGCCCGCTTACCTTCATGGTCTGTGTGCTCGGTGGCCTGGGCAATATGCTGGGCGGTTTCATCGCCGCCTTCATCTTCGCGCAACTCATTTCGGTCGGCGGCTTTTACTTTCATCTTGAGTGGGGTTACGTCATGGCGTTCGGCTTTTTCATCATCATGATGTTCGTGCGGCCGCAAGGCTTGCTCGGCGTCAAATAGCCGGCGCGAAAGATCAACATGGACAAACGCTGGCTGCCTGGATTTGCCGCGCTCGCGGTGCTGCCGTGGATCGTGCCCTCGTCCTACATCGTGCATCTGATGGTGCAGGTGCTGCTGTGGTCGTTCATCTACACCAGCTGGTCGCTGATGGGGCGCTTTGGCCTGGTGTCGTTCGGCCACGGCGCGTTCATGGG
>JANOYK010000356.1:0-2160 GCA_031428855.1 Burkholderiales bacterium
ACGCATGGCGGTTTCGCCATCGCCCAATTCGTTGCGCCGCTCCACTGCCAAAGTGAGCTTGCGCAAGGGCCGGCGCACCTCATCTTTTTTGCTTTTCATGGCGTCGAACCGGTACACCGCGTCTTGCGCCACCAGCGCGGCCTGGCGCACGCGCCAATTGGTGTCGCGCTTTTTGACCGGCGCTTCGGTCAGGTAGATCGTGGCATCGAACGCGCCGGTTTCGTTGAGCATGGTGACGGCGCTGTGAATCGCGGCGCGGTATTCGCGCTCCTTGAAGTCCTTTTCACGCCCCAAGCCGACTAGCAGCACGCGGTCGGCGAGTACGCCGGGCACGTTGTGCAGCAGCAGGGTACGCCCGGCCTTGCCTTCCATATCGCCACGGCGGATGATGTCACTGAGGTAGCCTTTGCTGGCGCTATCGACCAGTTCGCCCGCAGCGGTCAGCTTGCGCGGTTCAAACACGCCGATGACGACACAGGCGCTGCGTTGCTTGGCGGGGCTGCCACTCTTTATGCTAAATTCCATCGCGATTCTCCGCAGGGCATGGGGGACAAGAATGGGCATTATGACGCGAAACCGGGGAAATTGACAAATGTGTGATGTTTTCGCAACATTTTTCTGATATTCGCAGCGCGGCCCGGCTTGCCCGCCCGGTTTTTCGGTTCCGCGCCCGGTTCTACGTTCCGTCCCACGTCCCGCCGCCCATCCGACCTCAGATCCCGCGCCCTACGTCCCGCTCTCCGCCCCATTCGCCGCCCCATTCCCTGCCCCCGCCCGGTTACCGCCGCTCCGATGATCTTCCGCCAAGCGCTGACGCGTGAGTTGACCCAGATTGCCGGGGCAGTGTTCGTCACATTGTTCACCATCATGCTCACAACGCAGTCGATCCGCCTGCTCGGGCTGGCGGCGGGCGGCAAGCTGGCGTCCGAATCGGTGGCTGCGCTGCTCGGCTTTGCGGCGCTGGGCTACCTGCCGGTGCTGCTCTCGCTCACGGTGTTCGTGTCGATCCTGCTCACCCTGGCGCGCCAGTACCGTGATTCCGAAATGGTGGTCTGGTTTGCCAGCGGCCAATCGCTCACGGCCTGGATCCGCCCGGTGCTTAACTTCGCGCTGCCGTTCGTGTTCATCATCGCCGCATTGAGCCTGTTCGCCTCACCCTGGGCGGCGCTCAGCACCGAGCGCTACAAGGCGCGCATGGATGCGCGCGACGATGCCGCGCGCATTTCGCCCGGTGCGTTCAAAGAGTCGGCGCGCGGCGACCGGGTCTATTTTGTCGAGAGCAACGCGGCCGATTTGTCGTCGGTGCAAAACGTCTTCATCAATTCGATCCAGCACGGCAAGTTAGGCGTGATGGTGTCGCAAAAAGGCTTTACTGAAATCGCTCCCAACGGCGACAAATTTCTGGTGATGCTCAATGGCCGCCGCTACGAGGGTGAGCCGGGCAAGCTCGATTACAAGATCATGGATTTCGAGCGCTATGCAGTGCGGCTGGAACAAAAGGCGGACCGGATTGAACCGGAAACCAGTCCGCGCCAGCTCTCGACCATGGCGCTGCTGGAGCAGCGCAGCAACCCCAACAAGGGCGAATTTTTGTGGCGCATCGGCGTGCCGTTGGCGGCACTGGTGCTGGCCTTGCTGGCGATACCGCTGTCGTTTGTCAATCCGCGCGCCGGGCGCTCGGTCAATCTGCTGTTCGCGCTCGTCACCTACTTGGTCTACAGCAATTGCATCAGCATCACCCAGGCCTGGGTGGCGCAGGGCCGGGCTGGCTTCTGGGCGGCGTGGTGGCTGGTGCATGTGGTCATGTTTGTGCTGCTGCTGACCTTGTTTTGGCGCCGGCTGGCGGTGCAGTCGGTGTTCAAGCTGTTGCGGCGCTGAGCGGCCCATGAAAATCATCCGCCGCTACATTGCTCGCGAAATTTATGCTGCGACAGCGCTGGTGCTGGCCGCTTTCCTCGGCCTGTTCGCCTTTTTCGATTTAATCCACGAACTGGGCGACATCGGCAAAGGCGACTACAAACTGCAGCATGCGGCGATGTTTGTGCTGCTCTCCGTGCCTGGGCGGGTCTATGAATTGATGCCGATTGCCGCCCTGATCGGCGCGGTCTACGGCTTGGCGCTGCTGGCGTCGCACTCCGAGGTCACGGTGATGCGCGCCTC
>JANOYK010000357.1:0-5512 GCA_031428855.1 Burkholderiales bacterium
CGACTTGAGGTCAAGCGTCACCGAGCGGCGGCCACGCAGCATCACGTCATTCCAGCGGTTGCGCCCCAGCCCCAGGCCGGGGTCTTGCGGGCGGTCGATCAACAGCACATCGGCCCCCATATCGGCCAGCATCATGCCGCAGAACGGGCCAGGGCCAATGGCTTCAAATTCGACAATCTTCAAACCTGCGAGCGGACCGTGCGGCATGGGCGTGGGAGGAGAGTGGAAAAGTGGTTGCTATCATCGCATAGGCGCGGACGCGATTTTGCGCGGCCATGGTGGGAGCGTTACGGGTAGCTGTGCTGCGGGTGGTTGCGTTGCGGGTGGTTGCGTTGCGGGTGGTTGCATTGCAGGCGACTGCATTGCAGGCTGCTGCATTGCGGGCAGCTGCGTTACATTGCCGGTCTGCTCACTACATTGAGAAACCGGACCGCCGCCATGCCCCTGCCCGCCCCGCAACCGCGTCAAGAACTGCATCTGCGCCGCATCGAAGTGCGCGGCTTTCGCCGCGACGATGGCCTGCTCGACATCGAAGCGCGCATCATCGACACCAAGCGCGATCCGTTCGCTGTCGGCAGCGGCGACCGCATCCTGCCGCCGGGCGAGCATCTGCACGACATGGTGGTGCGGCTGACGCTGGATCAGGATTACCTGATTCATGACGCAGTGGCTGTCACCGATGCAGCACCGCATCAGGTTTGTCCGTCCGCTGCGGCGTCGGTTGCGCAACTCAAGGGGCTGGTGGTCGGGGCCGGCTGGAATCGTGCGGTCCGCGACCGGTTAAGCGGTGTCCGCGGCTGCACCCACATCGTCGAATTGCTGGCACAGATGGCGACGGTGGCGTTTCAGACTAACGCGCCGCAACGCATCGCTGCCGAGGGGCCATTCGACGCCAATGGCCGGCCGCTCAAAATCGACAGTTGCTATGCCTATGCCAGCAGCCGCGAGCTGGTGCGGGTGCGCTGGCCGGCGCACTACGACGGCCCCAAAGCTGATGCGGCGTCGAGTTGACGCTGAAGGCTGGTTCGCGCAACCGGGGCGCTAGTCCCAAATGCAGCAGCGCAAATTCACTTGCCGCGCTTGAGCGCCGCCGCGCGCGCCGCGCGTGACTCCGGGCTGCCGGCCGCCAGCGCAATCTGGTCGTGCGCCATGTAAGAGGTGGCGTGGTTAAGGATCGTCGCCGCCGCGTTGATCGACTCTTTGCTCATGCGCACCGAAGCAGCCGGCTTGGTCAGCGTCTGCGCAGCAATCTCCTGTGCCTTGGCAAGCGCGCCGCCTTTGGGCGCAACGTAATCAATCAGCCCCAGCGCCAGCGCATCGGGCGCGGAGAAACGCTCACACAAAATCGTCAAGCGCTTCGCCTTGGCCGGCCCCAGCAAATTGACCAGACGCGGAATCGTGCCCCAGGTGAGGGGAATGCCAAGCGCAATTTCCGGCAGTGAGACGAACGCATCATCTGCCGCCACGCGCCAGTCGCACGCAAGCGACAGCGCCAGACCACCGCCCACGGCGTAGCCTTCGATGGCGGCAATCGATATCTGCGGCATTTCTTCCCACGCCTTGCACAGCTTGAAACCGGTCGAGGCAATCTCGCGCCGCTCGATAGTCGAGAGCGCATCATCGGCCCAGGCGTTGGCGTCGTTCAAATCGGCCCCGGCCGAAAACACCCCGCCGGCGCCGGTGAGCAGCACCACGTCAATGTCATTGCGCTCAGCCAGCTCGCGCGCGGTGCGGGTCAGATCACGCATCAACGCGCGCGACAGGGCGTTGCGCGCCGCCGGGCGGTTGAGGGTAACGGTGGCGCTGCGGCCGTCGATGGCTAGGGTGAATAAGTTCGGCATTATCGATTGTGTTTGGCACGCAATTTTTTATCCGGCAAGGCTTTGATGTTACCGCTCACGCTGGTTTGGCCTGCCGGTAACGGGCTTGTATCCGCGCCGGACAAATCCCCCTCAAGTTCAGCCAACGTGAGTTCCCGATTGGCATCCCCAGTCTCGAAAATCTCGCATGGACTTGCGTTAATAGTAATGGGGGATTCCACATAGCGCTCCTCACAATCGTCCGCCCCGCCGCACTGCCACTGCTGCATCAAAAAATCACCATCGGCATCGAGCGCGGCGAACGGTGAATGCCACACTCCCGCGCGCCACACGATGCCTTGCGCGTGCTGGCCGATGAAGGCTTGCAGGGAATCAAGGTCAGGCTCGCCATCGTCGAGCGCCGGGCAGGCACACACCAGAAAGCGCGCGCCCGAATTGGGAAAGAACAACTGCGGCGAGAGCCGGTGCCGCTCAATCACGGTCAGCGTACACGGCAGCGCACTTTGGCGGATGCGGTAAATCGCGGTGTGCAGGCGGGTAGCGCGTGCATCGGCGAAGCCAATGTCTGCCTCCAGGTCATGCCGCGCAGCGCGGCCCTGGTTGGCGCTGGCCGCATCGCCACCGGCTTCGAGCACCTGCCCAAACCTGACGAAAGCGGCAGCAGTGAGTGGCGCAGCGTGAACGCTGGCCTTGATGCTGGCCTTGATGCTGGTGTTGACTGCGGCACGCTGGTTCGCTGGCATCATGCTCTCTGCTGAGGGGTAGGTGAGACGGCAGGTGCGTCCAATATTACGGCAACTGCACCATCGCAACCGGCCTGTGAGCCTTGGTGGGAGCGGTCTTCAGGCGAACGGTGCTGCGCGCTTACACTACCATGTTCAGTGACACCACACCAACCATGAAGGAGACACGCGCATGAGCAAGGCATCCTGGGTATTCAATCTCAAAGACGATCCACGCGGCATCGCGCGCGTGCTCGGGCCGGGCTTGAATACCACTATTTTCCCCGGCGAGCAGGTCATGCTGTCGGTGGTGCGGATCGACCCCAATGCGGCCGGCACCATGCATAGCCACCCGGAAGAGCAATGGGGTGTGCTGCTCGAAGGCACCTGCACGCGGATCCAGCAGGGCGAGGAAATCGTTTGTGAGGTGGGCGACTTCT
Organism: Burkholderiales bacterium; assembly: GCA_031428855.1. Lineage (GTDB taxonomy): Bacteria > Pseudomonadota > Gammaproteobacteria > Burkholderiales > JAEUOS01 > CANJDH01. Next base: position 2,983 of record JANOYK010000357.1, read on the forward strand.
GGTGTTCACCCGGCAATGTGGTGCATGGCATCCGCGCCGGTGCGCAGGGCTGCACCGTGCTCGATATTTTCAGCCCGCCGCGTGAAGAATACAAAAAAGCCGGCAGCGGGTTTGGTGCGGGAGCGGTGCAGGCGTCGTAAATCCGCGCTTGGTCATGTTGGAAGGTAAAATTCCCATAAATTGACTTTAAGATCAATTTATGTAGAATTCAGTATGGATCACTCCCTTGCCTCATTTTTGGCTCAGTTGGCACCGGCAGCGCGCCGCGCCCATTTGACGGATCGTGAATGGGCGGGCAAGGCGAAGCTGCGGCCCGAGACCCTGGCGCGTCTGAAGAATCGCGGCGACTGCGGCCTTGGCACGCTGGCGGCATTGGCGGGTGCGGTGGGCTGGCGTATCAGCCTGGATCAGATGCCAGAGCGCACGATGCCAGCGAGTATGGACCGCGATGCGGAAGCCGCCTGGCTCGATTTGTGCGCGTCCGGCTCGCTCGATCTGCGCCGCTGGCTCGATGCTGGCCCGCGCTATTTCGCCGGCGGTCTCGCGCTGCTGCTCTCGAATGCACGCGGAGTGGACAGAGAAGGTCTTACCGCGCTGGCCGATGCGCTCTATCCCGGCATCACGGAGCCAGCCGAGATGAATCAATGGCTGACCAGATCGCCGCTAAAGCCATCGCGCATCTTCCCAATGATCGAGCAGCGCATGGCACAGCTCGCAAATCGGCACCGCGCCGCTGTGCCGCGCGCTGGACGGGCCACCCGGGCCGCGCGAGTGTGCAAGACAACGCCGTGAGAAAACCGGCAAAGACAGACAAGGCCGCGCGCGAATACGCGGCGGCGTTCGCCGAAATCATCCGCCGCATCGAGGCCGATGTGGCGGAGGGGGCGAAGCGGCTCAAGCGCCCCATCGTGATGTACGTGGCTGGCGGCGCGGCGCAGATGTTCTACACCGGCGCGCGTGTCACCAAGGATATCGACGCCGAGTTTTCGCACCGGATCAATTTTTCTGATGACCTGGAGATCGTCTATCGCGATGCAAACGGCGTCTCCTCAGTGCTCTACCTTGACCGCCAGTACAACGAGTCGTTCGGCCTGATCCACGATGACGCGCATCAAGATTCAGTGCCGTTACACATCGAGGGAATCAATCCTGCTGTGCTCGATGTCAGACTATTTTCGCCGCTCGATCTCGCGGTATCGAAAATTGCACGCTACGCCGATCATGACCAGGCCGATATTGCCTCGCTGGCGGCACATGGTTTGATCGACGCGGATGAAGTCAAGCAACGCGCCAACGAGGCCGCCATCAATTACATTGGCAACCTGCGCTCGCTCGAAACATCGATCAAACTCGCCTGTGATCTGGTGCGCGAGCATCAACCCAAAACCACCACACGAAAGAATACAACCTGATGGACACCCTGCTCCCCATCGCCACCCGCGTGGCCGCGTTACTCAAAGCGCGCAAACACACCATCGCAGTGGCCGAGTCTTCGGCCGGCGGCTTGCTCGCAGCATCGTTACTCGCGGTGCCGGGCGCATCGGCCTATTTTCTCGGCGGCGCAGTGGTGTACACCAAGCCCGCACGCACGCTGTTGATGGGCATTGACGATGACGCAATGGGCGGCCTGCGCTCGTCGTCCGAGCCCTATGCCATGCTGCTGGCGCGCACCAGCCGCCAGCGCTTCAACGCCACCTGGGGCCTGGCCGAGACTGGCGCGAGCGGCCCCACCGGCAACCGCTATGGCGATGCGGCGGGCCATACCTGTGTAGCAGTGAGCGGGCCATTTGAAAAAGTGTTGACGCTGGAGACGGCGAGCAATGACCGGGTGGCCAACATGCGCGCCTTCGCGCGTGCGGCACTGGAGCTGATGGAGCAGGCGTTGCAACAAGCCAGCCCCTGAATCGGCGACTGGCTGGAAACCGTTGGTGGGAGCGCGTTTCAGCGTTCATTCCAGTGCCAGGTACTGCGGCGGCACGCGCAATGCGCCTGCCGCAAAGCCGCCGCCGATGATCGCCCCATGAGGAGCGAGCGTCATGCGCTCAGCGCTTATCCCTTGTTATCGACCTGCTTCACAAACAGTTCGATCACGCCCGGCGGCGACTTCACTACATGCTGCGCTGCCGGGAAGCCGCCCGCGCGCACGTCTGCGATGAATTCCTTAAAGCCAGCGACACGCTCGGCCTGCATCTCCTGCTGGATCTTGAAGAAATTGCGGTATTGCTTGGAGTGGCGCGGATACGGCGGGCCGTTGTTGCCCAGGATGTCTTCGGCGAACAGGAACTGGATGTCGCCGCCGCCACCGGCGCCGATCGAAGAAGTCAGGAGCGTGGTGCGCCGGCTGATCTCAGCCAGCAGTTCGGCAGGAATGACTTCGACCTCGACCGCCCAGGCGCCGGCGGCCTCCAGCTTTTTAATCTCCCCGTAGACCCAGAGCGCTTCCTCGATGGTCTTGCCGACGGCGCGCAAGCCGCCGGTCCAGGTGCTGCGGCGCTGCACCAGCCCGGCGTGGCCCTCGACCGGAATGCCG
>JANOYK010000358.1:0-2467 GCA_031428855.1 Burkholderiales bacterium
ACCAAAGTGACGATTGTCCAGACTGAGCACATCCGGAATCGGGCAGCGCTCTGCCACCGCCATCACGGCTGCGTCGGCCAGCCCCAGCTTGAGGTTTTGATAGCGGTCCAACAACGCGCCGCAATAGGCTGCATCTTCACGTGTGAATGGCTCGACCAGAAAAAAGCCGGCAGCGAGCGCAGTCAGAAAATCGCGTGCGGCCTGCGCGGCCAGCCGCGTGCCGAGCATGTAATCGATCTCGGCCAGGATGGCGGCGGGAATCAAACGCAGCGCGGCATTGCGGATGCACTCGAGCGCGCCGGCATGCGCTTTGTCGCTGGCGTCGTAGAGCGCCAGCACGCCACTGGTGTCGAGCACCAGCGTATGCGGGCTCGGCAGGGTTGCCATCAAGCGCTGCGGCGCAAGCCGCCGGCCGCTGCAGCCTTGCGCACAATCGCGCGCGTGCTGGCGGAGAGATTAGGCTTGCCGCTGCGGTAGGCCCCGAGGCCGGGAGGAAGTCCGTCACCGTCCACACCGGCAGATTTCGCATACTGGGCGATGGCGTCGTGCAACACCAGCGTCTGGGTGCGGCCCTCTTGCAGCGCCAGCGAGCGCAGCGCGTGGCGGGTGCGTGCATCGAGATACAGCGTGGTTTTGAAGATGGACATGGCGTGCTCCTGCGTTGATGCTTGATTTACCATACTACCATATATGGTAATGTGACTTTGTCATGCAATTTTTCAAGCAGACTCCCGCGTGCGATCCAGCCCGATTGCATGCACGGAGTCCGCACAAAAGGCAGATTGCGAAATTGTGCCTCCTTTGGATGGCGCGGAACGATGCAGCGGTAGAATCGGCGCGTTCAGGCAAAGTGCATTGTTACGATCACAATGCCCATATGGAAGGAGAGCGTGCCATGAAATCCGTATCCGGCATCCGTGCCCAGCCAGCTACCAGACCTTCTGCAAAAAAACCCGCATCACATCGCCGTGCCACCGCGCGCCGCTCCGCCATCACGGTAGAGGAGCTGCAGCGCGGCGTGCTGACCGGCCCGGCAGCCAAAAAAGGTTACGAAGTGCGCAAGCTGAAGGCACTGCTCGCCCAATTCCGCCAAATTGAATTCAAGCCCGACGCCGCACGCCGCGCCGCCCTCGTGCGGGTGCAGGTCGAACAGCGCAAAGCAGTGAAGGGACAGCGCCCGCCTGGCATCACCGATATGCTGCTCGCCGGACACGCGCTATCGCTGGGAAGAGCGGTAGCGACCGCTGATGGCGGGTTTGGCGTAGTGGCCGGTCTCACTGTGGAAAATTGGCACGTCTAATTGCTGCGGGCGGCCTCGAACGCGCAAGCCAGCAAGTCGAATCGGTCATTGCGATGCCCCGGAAACCGTTGGTGGATGCGGGTTTCAGGTGTTATCGCTTTGTAGATCCGCTCCTGCAGCCATTCTTCACCATGTGATGCAATGCGAGGGATGCTGCGATGGTCAATGGGAATTGACCTTGGACGGCGGCCCTACGACGGATTTCCCTTCCACACAGCCTTGCGTTTTCCCACAAACGCATCCACACCCTCGACCCCATCCGCATCCTGCAGGTTGCAGGTCATGGTGCGGCCGGCCAGATCGTAAGCATCGGTGAGACCCATGTCGATCTGGCGGTAGAACGCGTCCTTGCCGAGCGCAATGGCTGCGCCGCTCTTGGCTTTGATCGCATCGGTGAGTTTGGTTATTTCGGCATCGAGCGCATCAGGGGGCACGACACGATTGACGAGGCCCCAGACACGCGCGGTGTCAGCGTCGATCAGATCGCCGGTGACCAGCATTTCCATCGCGCGTTTGCGGTTGATATTGCGGGCGACGCCGACAGCGGGTGTCGAGCAGAACAGGCCGTTGTGAATGCCAGAGAGCGCGAATTTTGCTTCCGGCACGGCCACGGCGAGATCGCACATCGAGACCAACTGGCAACCCGCTGCGGCTGCGACGCCGTGGACGCGCGCGATGACGGGCTGTGGCAATTTGACGATGGCGAGCATCATGGCGGCGCAGGCGTCGAACAGGCCTTGCTGCCACTCTGCATCGGCATGCGCGTGAATCTCTTTCATGTCGTGCCCGGCGCAAAAGCCGCGGCCTGCACCGGCGATGACGACGGCGCGGATCGATGCGTTGCTGCCGACGGCCTTCAACTCGGCTGTGAGCGCGGCGATCATGTCTGACGACAGCGGGTTGAGCCGCTCACCGCGATTGAGCGTGAGGGTGGTGACGCCTTCGCGGTCTTCGCGCAGCACATACGGTGCGGCAGCAGTGGTGGGGGCTGGTGCAGATGCGGCGGGAATTTTTTCGGGTGCGTTCATGGGTGTCTCCTTATGCAATTGCGGAAGCCGATTTGGCCTGCGCGCGCAACATGAATTTCTGAATCTTGCCGGTGGACGTTTTGGGCAGCACGCCGAACACCACCCGCCGCGGCGTTTTGAACCCGGCGAGGCTGGCGCG
>JANOYK010000359.1:0-5671 GCA_031428855.1 Burkholderiales bacterium
TTCCAAACTGACGGCCGCTGCTGCGTTGTCGATGCTGTGTCTGTCCGCTGCTGCGCAGCACACCCCGGCCGACATGGATGCGCGCATGAAGCAGATGATGAAGATGATGATGGAGCGCATGTCCATGACGGAACCCGCGCGGCCCGGCAGCAGTGTCAACCCGTAACGCGGCCACTGTGGCCGGTGTGATCCGGATCACTTTGCGGTGATGCGCTGGCAGCACAATCAATGCACCGGATTGAAGGAGTATCGCTATGCCGCACGACTCTGATACCCATGCTGGCAGCCGCCACAGCGATGCTCCCGGTCCGGACTCTGACGCCAGCAGCGCTGAAGATCATTGCGCCACTGCCTCAACCAGCAAGATTGTGCTGTTCGGCTTTCTGGCGGTGGCGGTTTTTTTTCTGATCGCCGAGCACCGTGCGCATTTCTTCGGCGTCCTGCCCTATCTGTTTTTACTGGCCTGCCCGCTGATGCATATGTTTGGCCATCATGGTCACGGTGGACATGCCGGGCACGGCGGCAACCCGGAGCACGGCGGGACAGCCCCGCAGGAACCACCACCCGCATCTGGCAGCAAGCAACCCGCCGGCAGCCATCCGGTTCACAGCGCGCACAGCGCATAACCGGAGCGCACCGCCATGGAATCCGCTGCCAGCCCGTCTTACGGCCTTTGGCCGCTGGTCGTCCTCAACTCGCTCGTGTTCATCATCTTTGCGTTCAGTTTCGCCAAGCCGCAATCGACACGCGATTGGCGCTCGTTCAGTGCGTTCTCGGCGTTCATCATCGCGCTGTTCACCGAGATGTACGGCTTTCCGCTGACGATCTATCTGCTATCCGGCTGGCTCGGGTCGCGCTTTCCCGGTGTCGATTTTTTATCGCACGATGCCGGCCATCTGCTCGAAATCATGTTCGGCTGGCGCGCCAACCCCCACTTCGGGCCGTTCCATCTGCTGAGCAACATCCTGATCGTGGCTGGCTTCATTTTGTTGTCGGTAGCGTGGACAACTCTTTATCAGGCGCAGCGCGCGCACCGGCTTGCCACCACCGGCGCCTACGCGCGTGTGCGCCATCCGCAATACGCCGGTTTCGTTCTTATCCTCACCGGCTTCCTGTTGCAGTGGCCGACTTTGCTCACCCTCATCATGTTCCCGGTGCTGGTGGTGATGTACGCGGTGCTGGCGCGCCGGGAAGAGGCCGACATGCTGGCGCAGTTCGGCGATGCCTACGCCAGCTATGCGCGGCGCACACCGCGTTTTATTCCGCATTTTTTTGGCAACAAAAGCAAACCGTCCGCTTTGGCTGTTTCGTTTATGACGGCGGGCGCGATCGTGCTGGCGCTGCCGGACACAACGCCGGGCGCGCTGGCCCAAAGCAACGCAACAACGGCAGCGCAATCGTCGATCAGTCAAGGCGTCACCGTGAAGGTGGAGCCAAAGTCGATGGGGGTGCCGGGCCGCGAGTGGGAGTTTGCCGTTGTGCTCGACACCCACAGCAGCGAGCTGAACGACGACCTTGTACAAAGCGCGGTCTTGGTCACCGGCGATGGGCGCAAGTTCAAGCCGGTGCGCTGGACCGGCGCGCCGCCCGGCGGACACCACCGTGAGGGCGTGCTGGTGTTCGATGTGCCGGCACCGGTGCCAGCAGCGGTTGAACTGAACATCACCCGGCCAGGAGAATCCGCGCCCCGGCTGTTTCGCTGGCCTGTCAAACCGTAGCCGCCCACGCTGTGCGTGCGTGAGCGCGCAGGGGTATGCGGCGGATGGGAACGTCCCCGGTCAATGCGCGTCGCCGGGCTTTGATCCAGATCAATCCGGCAAAACAGCGCCGCCGCACAATGACCTGCATGCCAGCCTCTTTCAGGAGAACCACCATGCGCAAATTTGTTTACGTGCTGTTCGCCCTCGCGCTCGCTTCAACGCTGTCAGGCTGCGGCTACAACACGCTGCAAAGCACTGACGAGCAGATCAAGGCGGCGTGGTCTGAGGTGCTGAACCAGTATCAGCGCCGCGCTGACCTGGTGCCCAACCTGGTCAACACGGTGAAAGGGTTTGCCGAGCAGGAGAAGGAAGTGCTGACGCGCGTGACCGAGGCGCGCGCGCGGGTGGGGTCGATGCAGGCGACACCGGCGCTCATCAACGACGCGCAGGCATTCGCCAAGTTTCAGGCGGCGCAGGGCGAGTTGTCGGGCGCACTGTCGCGCCTGCTGGTGGTGTCGGAGAATTACCCGCAACTCAAATCGGATGCGAATTTTCGTGATCTGCAAGCGCAACTCGAAGGCACCGAAAACCGCATCACAGTGGCGCGCAACCGCTACATCAAGTCGGTGCAGGAGTACAACGTGACGGTGCGCTCGTTCCCCTCGAACCTGACGGCGATGGCGTTTGGCTTTGCAGTCAAGCCCAATTTCACGGTGGAGAATGAAGCCGCGATTGCGGTGCCGCCGAAGGTGGATTTCTCGCCTGGAGCAGGCAAGGCACCGTCTGTGCCTGGCGGCCAAGGCGACAAGAAGTGACCACCCGCACAGCGCGCACTTGGCTTGCCGCATGCCTGCTGTGTGCTGCGGCATTGGCAGCGGCGCAGGTGGCCGTGCCGCCTCTCACCGCCCGCGTCACCGACCAGACCGCGACACTCACCCAAGGCCAGGCGGCGGCGCTGGAGCAGACCCTGCAAGCGTTTGAGGTGCGCAAGGGCAGCCAGATTGCAGTGCTGATTGTGCCCACCACTGGCGGCGAAGCGATTGAGCCGTTTGCCCTGCGCGTGGCCGAGCGCTGGAAGCTCGGGCGCAAAAATGCCGATGACGGTGCGCTGCTGGTGGTGGCGAAAAATGACCGCGCGCTGCGCATTGAAGTGGGTTATGGCCTCGAAGGGGCGCTTAACGACGCGACAGCGAAGCGCATCATCAGTGAGATCATCGTGCCGCGCTTTCGCGAAGATGATTTTTATGGCGGCATTGAAGCCGGGGTGGCGCGCATGATCCGCGTGACGGATGGCGAGCCGCTGCCGCCAGTGCAGCGCGCTGGTGCAGGCGGCGCGCGTGGCGCGGCGCAAGAATTCGGCGACATGCTGCCAGCCTTGGTGGTGCTGACGCTCATCATTGGCGCGCTGCTGCGCACGGTGTTTGGCCGGGTGCCGGGCGCGCTCACCACCGGCGGCGCAGTCGGCCTGCTGGCGTGGTGGCTGGCTGGCGCGTTGACGATGGCGCTGTTCGCTGGCATTGTCGCGTTTGTGTTCACTCTGCTCGGTGGCGGCGCGGGGCGCATGCTGGGTCGGCACGGACACAGTGGCGGGTTTGGGCGCGGCGGCGGCTTTGGCAACGGCGGCTTCGGTGGCGGCGGCGGCGGCTTTGGCGGCGGTGGGGCGTCGGGCCGGTGGTAGGGCTGCTGGCTGGGCTGCTGGCTGGGCGCGCGGTGTGACAACCGGAGATAGGTCATCATGGATTTCAAACGGATTGCACGGCACCTGATGATGACGCCAGGACGGGTGCGGCGCACTTTCCGCAGGCGGCGATGCTGGCGATTGAGAACGCCATCAGCGCCTCTGAGGCGCATCACAGCGGACAAATCCGCTTTGCTGTGGAAGGGGCGCTCGATGTCGCGCCGCTGCTGCGCGGGCAGAGTGCGCGCGAGCGGGCGATTGATTTGTTTGCGCAGCTGCGCATCTGGGACACTGCGAACAATAACGGCGTGCTGATCTATTTGCTGCTGGCCGACCGCGACGTTGAAATTGTGGCGGATCGCGGTATTGCCCAACAGATGGCCGCACCGGCGTGGGAACAGATCTGCCACACGATGGAATCGGCGTTCCTGCGGGGCGAATACGAAAAAGGCGTGCTCACCGGGATTCATCTGGTGGCGCACGGTCTGACGCGGCATTTTCCGGCGCGCACCGATGGTGGCAACGGTGGCAACGGCAGCAATGAATTGCCCGATCAGGCGGTGCTGTTGTAACTCTGGGCCGCCAGCTTGAGAGCCACATGCAGGCGGCAATCGCCTACTGCCGGGCGCGATAGATGCAGGGTTGTCAAATGCGGCACCCGGTGACCGCTCCCGGACGCCGCGTCTCATGCCGTGCTTCATTCGCTGCCCGCGCTGCGCCTTTGTACAATGCCCGCTCCCGCCACCCATTGATCAAAGGATCGCCATGATTAAGTTCTACTACGCCGCTGCGCCGAACCCGGTAAAGGTCGCACTGTTCCTCGAAGAAGCCGGCCTCGAATACGAGTTCTGCCCGATCGACACGCGCAAGGGCGACCAGCACCAGCCGGCGTTTTTGGCGCTCAACCCGAATGCCAAAGTGCCGGCCATTGTTGATGGTGACGCGCTCGTGTTCGACAGCAATGCGATCCTGCTCTACCTGGCCGAAAAGACCGGCAAGTTTTTGCCGGCCAACAATCCGAAGGCACGCGGCGAAATGTTGTCGTGGCTGATGTTCATCGCCACCGGCATCGGGCCTTACTCGGGTCAGGCGGTGCATTTCCGCCACATGGCACCGGAGCCGAAAGAGTACGCGCTCAACCGTTACGACTTTGAAGCCTGGCGTCACTGGAACATCCTTGAGGCGCACTTGGCCAAGAACAAATACATGCTCGGCGACACTTACACGCTGGTCGATATGGCGTTCTGGGGCTGGTCGCGCGCGGTGCCGCGTGTGTTGAGCGGCGACGATGTGTGGACCAAGCTGCCCAACGTCAAGCGCCTGATGGACGAGATCAGCGCGCGCCCCGCCGCACAGCGCGCCGATGCGCTTAAGAACCGTCACGCATTCAAGACCGAGATGGATGCCGAAGCGCACCGCGCGATGTTTCCGCAGAACGAGCGGCTCAAAGCGAAGGCCTGACGCGCGCAACGCCGCCGCCGGTTCACAAAAACGGATTGCGTGGCCGGCGTGCGCGCCGGCCCGCTCGCGGCGGCGTATCGGCGTAGTCATCTGCGTGAAAGCTGGTGCGCGCCTGCAGCAGGTCAGCGCGGTCAATCACCGCGCTCAATTCTGCAATGTCCCGGGCCGGGATACCACAGGCGCGGAAATGGTCTTGCCATGTATTGACCACTGCAATCACAGCTGCGGTTTCATTCGCTGCACGGTGCGGTGTGAGGCCAAAATGGGCGCATCCCCCAATCGCGCCGGACAGGCTCGGTTCGCGTGATTCTTCGCCGATCAGGAATTCATGCTGTGTCGCGCCCGAGCCGGTCGGCACGACATCGTAGGCGGGAGCCAGTTCCAGAGTGAGCTGTGCGCCGCTGACGCGCGCGATCAGGGCGTGATTTTTTTCGTGATCGTCGGTGTTGGCGATCAGGATGTTAAAGATCATGCGCCGGAACAGATCGAGCAATTGCGCGTCCACTGTGCGCGGATCGGCGAAGCGGCGCAGCACCCGTGCCAGATGGGGATAGCCGTAGCGCGGCTCAATGCCTTCCGGCGTTTCGGCGCGCAATACGGTGGCGGCTGATACGCAGTGCAAACGGTGTTCAACCGGAGAATGTGACCTGCCATCGACCGCGCCCGGCATGCTGCGGTCAAGCACGCGGTCAAGTACGCGGTCAAAGCGCTTGACCGCCACCGCGTGTTCCGATGCAAGACGCACCGGCAGCGTTTCGGCCGCATGGATGCCGGCCTTTGCCGCCAGCGTCATGGCGGCATGCTCGGCCAGTGGCAAATCGACCGGCTCACC
>JANOYK010000360.1:0-2492 GCA_031428855.1 Burkholderiales bacterium
CTGGTCGCGATCGCCCACAAATACGGCGCGCTCACCATCGTCGATGCCGTCACCTCGCTGGCCGGCACCCCGGTCAAGGTTGATGAGTGGGAGATTGATGCGGCCTACTCGGGTTCCCAAAAATGCCTGTCGTGCGTGCCCGGTCTGTCGCCGGTGTCGTACAACGAGGCGGTGATCGAGCGCGTCAAAAAACGCAAAGAGACCAACAAGGTGCAAAGCTGGTTCATGGACTTAAATCTGGTGCTCGGCTACTGGGGCGACACCACCCGCACCTATCACCACACTGCGCCGATCAACAGCCTGTTCGCGCTGCACGAAGCGCTGCTGATGTTGAAAGAAGAGGGCCTGGAGAATTCGTGGGCGCGCCACACGCGCCACCACACTGCGTTCAAGGCCGGCATGGAAGCGATGGGCCTGACCTTCCTGGTGAAGGAGCCCTACCGCCTGCCGCAAATGAACGCCATCTGCATCCCCGAGGCGATTCAGGCGCGCGAAGCCGAAGTGCGCAAAACCCTGCTCAATGAATTCAACATGGAAATCGGCGCGGGTCTCGGCCCCCTGGCCGGCAAGATCTGGCGCTTTGGCCTGATGGGCTATTCGTGCAAGCCCGAAAACGTGATGCTGTGTTTGTCGGCGTTGGGCTCGGTGCTGATGGACATGGGCTACCCGGTCAAGGTCGGCGAAGCCGAAGCGGCAGCGCATTCGGCCTACGCCTCGCTGCACGCCTCGGCGGCGCAGGCCAAACTGCGCGCGGCCGCCTGATACTCAGGCTGCTACTCAGGCTAATACCCAACTTGATGCCCAGTCCGATGCCTCGCCTGATGCTGCCGGGCTGATACCGGCCCACCGATCACCCACCATCGCCCCACACATGGCGCACCCAGCGGAACCCACCCAAGAGCCAGCCGCGCGCGATGTGCCGGCCTGGGAGGATGGTCCGCGCGCCGTGTTGTTTGCCGATGTAGCCGGCAGCACCGGGCTTTATGAGTCGCTCGGTGACGCCACAGCCAAGCGCATGATTGATGAATTACTGGCTGCGCTGGCCGGGTTGACGGTTCGTCACAATGGCCGTGTCATCAAGACCATCGGCGACGAAATCATGTGCCTGTTTGAAAACGCCGAGCGCGGCTTTCATGCCGCCAGCGAAATGCAGCACAAGGTTGATTCAATGCCGGTCGTGAGCGGTGCCAAGCGCCGCATCCGCATCGGCTTTCACAGCGGCGCGGTGATTGAAGAAAACGGCGATGTGTTCGGCGACACCGTCAATGTCGCATCGCGCATGACGGCACTGGCGCGCGGCATGCAGATCATGACCTCGCGCAGCACGGTCGATGCGCTGCCGCTGTTTTTGCGCGGCCGCACCCGCGACATCGCCTCGGTATCGGTCAAGGGCAAGTCGGACGACATGCCGGTATGCGAAGTGTTGTGGCAGGAAGAGGGCGACCTCACCATGACGCTGGCGGTGCTGTCGACGACCGCGATCCGCGCCGAGATCGCCCACCAGCTGGTGCTGCGCCACGGCGCTGATGCACTCACGCTCGATGCCAGCCGCGCCGGTGCCACGATGGGGCGCGACCCGGGCAGCAATATCGTCATCGCCGACGCCAAGGCCTCGCGCCACCATGCACGGATTGAAAAACGGCGCGACAAATATTTTCTGGCAGACCAAAGCACCAACGGCACCTACCTCACGTTTGACGGCGAACGTGAAATTGCACTGCGGCGTGAAGAGGTTATGTTGCGCGGCAGCGGCCAGATCCGCTTCGGGCACAGCGCCACCGAAGGCTCCGGCGAAACCGTCGACTTCACCGTGCTCGGCTGAGACGGCGCGGCGCACTGCATTGAATCAATGCGTCTGAACCGGATTCATTGTCAACACCATGTCTGCGCCGCCGCCCGCTTCTACGCCCGCTTCTACGCCCGCCTCCACTCCCGCCGCAACCCCCTACGCCACGCCTGCTCTGGCGCGTGAGGACTTGTCGGCCGAGCTGAAGTCGCAAACCGCCGATTACGTCGAGCGCGCGCTGGTCAAACGCGGCGAATCGATCAATCTTCAAAAGGCCTACACCGAGGAGCTCAAAGCTGCCGTAGCAGTCGAGATTCAGGTGCGGCGCGCGCGCGACCTGGCGTTGCAGCGCGCTGAAAAAGCGCGGCTGGAGCGGTCCGAGGCCGAAGCAGCGGCCACCCGCGCCGACGCAGAACTGGCGCTGCTGCGCGCGCGGCTGGCCGAAACCACGCAGCGCATTCAATTGGCAACGGATTCTGCAGCGGTTGCTGCACCTGCTGCACCTGCTGGTGCGTCTGCCGCACCTGCCGCCGCCGTGCCCGATACTGCCGCCCAGGCGTTACAGCAAACCAGCGCGGCGCTCGACGCCGAGCGCGCCAAACTTGGCGAGGCCGCCAAAAAGCTGGAGGAAACCGTGCGCGCACGGCTCGCTGCCGAGGCGCGCGTGCGCGGCGAAACGCAGAAGCTGGCAGAAATTGAAAGCGAA
>JANOYK010000361.1:0-2809 GCA_031428855.1 Burkholderiales bacterium
TGCGTGCCGGCAGAAGTGTTGTAGGCGCGCACGCCCTCGAAGGTGGCCAGACCATAGTGCAGCGAGTGGGTCAGCACATGGGTGGTGGCTTCGCGCCAGGGCACCATCTTGCCGTCAAACCAGATAAAACCATCGCGGTCAGCCATCGACATCTTGAACTCTCCGAAAGAAATTGCGCGATTCGTTGCAGGCGATGCAGCCGGGCAACTCAAATGCGCGTGCAGTGCTGTGGGTGAAGCGTAATTTTAGCGGAATCGCCCCTCTATAATCTTTTCATCTTATGGATCAACCGCTCGATTCCGTCTACGCCGCCTGTCCCAAATGCGGCCACGCGCCGCTGCCGGCAGAGCAAGCGTTTCCGGCGGCGTGCCCGGCGTGTGGCGTGGTGCTGGCCAAGGTCCGGGCGCTGGCGGCACGCAAGGACTTTGACATCGCGCAGCAGCTGGCCGCGCCGGCCGGTGAAACCACAGCAGAGTCACTCACCGGCCGCGCGGCGGCATGGCTGTTTCATGTGCCGGCGCAAGTGGCGCGCCTCAACTGGCACGGCCGCATTGCCCTGCTGGTGCTGTTTTCACTCTGGACCATCTGGATATTCAAGGACTACAACATCCTCGACGGCCACCCCGGCAGCCGCTTCTTGCATCTGGTGTTGACACCGTTTCACGAAGCCGGACACTACGCCATCTTTCGCTGGTTCGGCCAGTTCATCATGACGCTGGGCGGCACGCTCGGCCAGCACCTGATGCCGCTGGTGCTCGGCGGCGCGCTGCTCATCAAGCGGCGCGACCCGTTCGGCGCGGCGCTGTTTTTCTGGCTGCTCGGTTTTTCGGTGGCCGACATGGGCATCTACATGTACGACGCGTTTGACCCGCAGTTGATGCTGCTCGACGGCAAGACCGGAGCAGAGAGTGATGGCCACGATTGGCAGAATATTTTTGGTGACACCGGCTTGTTGCGGCATGCGCGCGGCATTGGCATGGCAGCGGCGTGGAGCGGCAAGGCGATGATGCTGGCCGGTTTGGCGTGGGCGGCGTGGATGGTGTGGCTGCAACGTGTGCGCTTGAGTGATGCGGTGTTTGCGGAGATCGATCATGAGTAAGCGGATGCGCGTCAGGCAGTTCGCGCGCGCGCTTGGTGCCGCGGTGCTGCTGCTTGGCGCCAGCGCGCACGCGCAATTGTGGTGGCCGGGGATTATTGACGCGCGCGGCAAGGCCTTTCTCGAATTGCCGGACGAGGCCAGATTGTGCCGGCTGGCGCGCGAGCAACTGGCGAGTGCCGCGCGCACCGCGCGTAGCGGGCGCACGGCGGACGCGGCGGACAGCGCGCGCGTGCTGCCGCTGGCCACGCTCGAGCCCGGCCGTATCGCCACACTGCCGCTCAAGATCGAGGCGCTGCTGCCGCGCGGCGCACGGCTCACGTTCGGTGTGATCGATACCGCCGGTGCCACATCCGAACGCGTGTTCACCCACGTGGTGGCGATTGCGCGCGGCACCGACAAGGGGGCCTGCGCGTATCTGGCCGAAGCCGGCGCAGCCGCCCCCGGCTACAGCGTGGAAGAAGACCGCACCGCGTTCGGCGTGCATCCGCCGCGCCCGCTGTCGTTCCGCCCGCCCGCCGGTGAGTGGAAGAGTTATGGCGCAGCCGCCGCGCAGCCGGACAGCGATGCGCGCTTCGCTGCGGCTGCCGATGCGCCGCCAGCGTGGCGCGCGCGCGTGTCTGCGGCCATCGCTGCGCCGCGCGAAGTGTTCGGCCAGCGCTTCTTGGCAGTGCTCGAGCGCGGGCGCGCGGCGATGCCGCTCACCCTGACCGGCGCGATTGCGGTTGCGCCCGAGTACGACACGCTCAATCTGATTACGCTTGATGACGGCGCGGGCAGCGCGGAGAAGCCGGCCGGAAAAGTGGCAAGCGAAGGCGCCGCTGTCACGCTCTATCAAAGCGGCCCCTCCGGCGGCATTGACAAGAACCGCAGCGGCAGTTTTGTCGCGCAGGTGCTGGGTACGCTTGACCTGGACGGCGATGGCATCGATGAAATCGTGCTGCGCGCGCGCTACTACAGCGGCGGCAACCTCAAGGTGTTGCGGCTCTCCGGCGGCAAGCTGACAGAAGTGCGCGGCAGCGCTTACGAGGGCGAGTAAAGGGGGCGGGCCGTTGAGATGAGTCTTGGGGAAGCGTCTTGGGGGCGAGCCGTTGGAGCGGGTCATGGCGATGAGCATCCGCCTCCACGCCGCGCAGCACGGGCCGCACAAACCAGCCGCCGCACCTCACTTCCCTGCGCAGACCCGCTCCCAGAGCCACTCTCAGGCCGGCAACACCGCAATCGCCTCGATCTCCACGCTCAGGCGCGGGTCTACCAGGGCACTGACCTCGACCAAGGTAGAGGCCGGGCGGTGCGCGCCAAAGTAAGCCTGCCGCACCGGGTTAATCAGCCCGCGCTCGCCAATCCGTGTCATGAAAATCGTCACTTTGACGATGTGCTCCGGCAAGCCGCCGGCGTGGCGCAGGCAGTGATCCAGACTGCGCATCGCCAATTCAAACTGCGCCAGCGTGGTGTCCGGAATGCTGCCATCGGCCGCAATGCCGACCGCGCCCGAGAGAAAAATCTGCCCGCCTGCTTTGACCACATGGCAGTAATGGCTGAAGGGGGCCGGTTCGCCCGGCACCATGAAACGTTCGATTGGCATGGCTAATCCTTCTGTGCAAGAGAGGCGTGGCTGAGGAAGTCAGGCAAATTGTATCGGTGCAATGCGCGGGGCAATGCGCGGGGCAATGCGCGGGTCACCTGGCGGGTCAACCCGTTTAGAGCGTGAAG
>JANOYK010000362.1:0-1712 GCA_031428855.1 Burkholderiales bacterium
ATCTCGACTTCGAGAATACGCCGGTCTTTGTCGTAGCCGGCTGACTTGAGCTTGCCGCCGGAAATGCGAGTGCGTTCCATGCGCGCATGATGCCTTGAATGGCGCATGGGCGCAATCTCCCGTCTCTGAAACCACCCCTATTGGCAGCGCACTTGACGAGACAGGAAATATCACTATGCCATGCCGCCAAGAATGGCTCTGGGAGCGGTTTGCGGGCTTGCATCAGCCTGGGAGGCTTGGTGGGTGCGGGTTTCAGGGATGGTTGGCATTCAATTCGAGCCGGCCACCTCAATGCGAAAAAAACGCCGGATACGTTGTAGCGCACCGTATCCGACACCCGCTGACGCGTGATGCTCAGGCGTCGTACTTGAACGACAAGCGCACCTTGGCGCGATACAACGACACCTTGCCCTTCTCGATCACCATGTCGAGGTCGGCAACCTCGGCGATGCGCAGATCGCGCAGGGTCTTGCCAGCGGTTTCAACCGCGTTTTTCGCAGCGTCTTCCCATGACACGCTGCTGGTACCGATCAGTTCAGTGATGCGATACACGCTGTCGGACGATTTGCTTTTTGCCATGATGAATCTCCTTTGGTCGGGATGGAAGTTGCGAGGCACGGCCCAACGCCTGCGTGCCGTTTCGGATCGTGTGTAAGTCATACTACAGAGACTGCGGCAATTCGGCAATCTCCATCCCCTCCCACTTGTATCGAAATCATGAGCGTCCGCGAATCCTGTTTCTTGACGGCCTTTGCTGGTTAGGGTGAGGCGCGCAGATCATCAATCAGCGCCAAGACAGCGCAAGGCAACCGCAGGCCTCAGCCACGCAGCGTCTGGTCAGGCACATATCCGCGCCAGTAGTCAGGCCGTGACGGTAAATCAGCATAGGCACCCACCTGGTCAGCGGCCACGCCAATCAATTGCTGCGCCGTCATGCTGCGGCGCTCAAGATAGCCGGACAAACCACCAATCGCCACGCCCAGCACATCGAAGCCGCCGGTCATCACCGCTGAACAATATTGGACTGCGCCGGCGCCCGCCAGCAGCATGCGCGCGGCGTCTTCGCCGGTGCGGGCGCCGTTGGTTGCCACCAGGGGAAATTGCGCGCCGAGACGTTTGCGGGTCCGCGCGAGCCAGTAGCAGGTCAGCGGCAGCGCCCACGGGCCGCCATAGCCGAGGTTGGTGCCGAGCGAAGGGGTCATGGTGTCGAGATCGGGCAGCATGCCGAGCATGCGGCCAATCATGGTGACTGCGGCTGCGCCGCCGCTGCGCGCGGCTTCGGCCAGGGCGGTGACGTTGTCGCTCTGGCCAGTGAGCTTGACCCAGACCGGTATCTGCACTGCGCTGCACACTGCCGCGACTTGCTCCTGCACCTTCGCTGCTGCGCGCTCGGTGGTGACACCGCCGTGTGCCGCTTCGTCGCCGTAGGGTGTGCCGACATTGAATTCAAGCAGGCGGATGCCGGCGGCTTCGACTTGTTTGGCCAAGCGCACCGCATCGTCAAGATGGGCGAGGATCAGACTCGCGGCGACATAGGCTTGTTGCTGCTGCGCTTCGCGGTCGAGTGCGGCAATCGCAGCAATCCAGTCGTCCGTTGTGCGTGGCTGCAAACCGGAGCGGCACAAAATATTGGCGTCACGCGCACTGCTCCACGGCTGCGGCTGCCAGTCAGTTGACGTCGCGAGGTAATCGGTCTGCGCCAATTGCGCGCG
>JANOYK010000363.1:0-2213 GCA_031428855.1 Burkholderiales bacterium
GGCGGCGAGCGCTTCAAGAAAGCCGACACCAACAACGACGGCACCATCAGCAAAGCCGAAGCCGACGCCGCCGGGATGAAAGGCCTGTCGAAAAACTTTGACAAAGTGGATGCCAACAAGGACGGCAAAGTCACCCGCGACGAAATGAAAGCCGCACGTGAAGCCCGCAAGGCTGAGCGCAAAGACAAAGGCGAGCACAAAGGTGAACGCCGTGGCAAGCGCGATCAAGCCGCGACGCCCGCTGCTTCGGCCACGCCGGCAACGCCAGCAACCCCCGCCACGCCTGCGGCTCCGGCGAAAAAGTAAGTCGCAAACGCTTCAGAAAAATGCCCGCCGGTTGGCGGGCATTTTCTATTGGGGAACTCGCAACACATCAACCTGGCGAAGATGCTGACTGGAAAAATCTGAAGGCGTCAGTCCGCCGCGCCAGCTGCCTTCACATCGCGCTCGACTTTTTGTTTCAGCAGTGCGATTTGTGCCGGCGCAAGCGGCAGCAGGCCGACACGCTCCAGCACATCGGCAGGCGCGACGATGCCGTGCCGCAGCGCCTGCCGGATAAATTCAAAATCTTTCTCGCGCCCCGCTGCATATTTCGCGGCAATTAGATCGGGCGGGTCGAGGCACAGGCCTGCTGTGCCGCGCGTGTTGGATGATTTGATTTCATGCAAGCGCTCTTGCCAGCCTGCGGGCAGGACTGCGGTGGTGAAATCCACCCCTTGCGCGTAGTAACCGTATGTGTCATGAAAGATCGAACCTTCGCCGAGGGTGCCATCGACCAGATCAGACAGAGCGGGATTGTCGGGAAAAATCAGATCGGCCTCCATCGACAGCAGCAGGGCGGCAGGGGCATCGGGCCGCGCGCCGAGAATCGATTGCGAACCAATCACGATGACACGATCCTGGCCGGAGACGCCGCCGGCGGCACGCAAAAGATGTTCAAGCTGCTGTCGTTTCACGCAGAATCCTCCAGCGCTCTTGGGGCGAGAGCTGCACTGAAAACGGCGATGACTGGCGCAGCCGCACGGCCATCTCGCTGTCACCCGTGAGCAGGTGCTGCACTTCGCTGCGCACGGCGTCGCTGTCGGGCTGCGCAAGTATCGCCTCCCACTTGCCCAAGTCAACGCACCACACGCCTGGCAGCGACTTCCAGCGCGCCAGTGTGCTGCGCGCGCGCTCGATTACGGCGTCCGGTTCGCTGGCGAGACGCTGCGCCACAGCACTGTTGAGCGCAAGGCTTTGACGTTCGCGGAAAGCGTGATCGCGTTTCATGCGGTCACTATACCGATTCCAGACGCGACGGGTTGCAGCCCGCCGCGCAACGCTACATCGGCGCAAACCCGAGCACTTCGCGAAACCGGTTCTTCAGATACACGCCATCGCGCGGCGGCAGGATGCGCGGCAGGTCGTCGGGGCGCACCCGCACTTGGGTGAACAGGCAGCCGCTGCGTGCGTTGATGCGCGCGGCGAGTGCGGGCAGTTCGCTGATGTTGTGCATGTCGCTGGCATTGGCAATGCCGCAGGCGCGCGCCACCGCAGCAAGGTTGGTGCCCTGGCTGGTGTGGCTGCGCTGCGCGCCGGTCTCGCCGTAGAGGCCGTTGTCGAGCACGACGATGGAGAGGTTCTTCGGCTGCTGCGCGCCGATGGTAGCGAGCGCGCCCAGACCCATCAACTGTTCGCCGTCGCCGGTGATGACCAGCACTGGACGCTTTGGTTGCGCGATGGCGACACCGAGTGCCATGACGGCGGCACCGCCCATCGCACCCCACAGGTAAAAATTTTCCGGGCGGTCACCGCCGGCGAAAACGTCGTAGGACGATGAACCCAAGCCGGTGATGACGAGTGCGCGCGGGCATGCGGCGACGAGCTGGCCGGCGAAGCTGCGGCGCTCGATGGTGGCTGCGCCGTTGCTACCCGCGCTGCCTGCGCTGCTCTTGCCTGCGCTGCTTGTGCGTGCGGCACCTGCCGTCTTCGATTTTGCACTGGGAGCGGCGCTGCGGTTGGCGGTCTTTTTCATTTGCCCTTCCCCCATTTTTTGCGGCCAATCAATTTTTGCGAGAGCAATATCGCCACCGGCTCGCCTGCTTCAAACGCGGCGAGTCGGTGGCGATTCTGCTCTCGCAAAGTTTGATTGGCCGTAAAAAATGGGGGAAGGGCAAATGAAAAAGACCGCCAACCGCAGCGCCGCTCCCAGTGCAAAATCGAAGACGGCAGGT
>JANOYK010000364.1:0-3755 GCA_031428855.1 Burkholderiales bacterium
TGCGCACCGTCTCCCAGCCCGCGTTCTCCGGTGGCACCGCGGTCAACACCATCGGCCCGCGCGAGGCAGCCGCGCTGCTTTCGCTCAACCTGGCGCACCCGCATCACACATTTTTCCCACTCGACATGCAGATAGGGGAAGTGGCGGCGCTCTGCACCGGCGGACTGATCGGACACCGGCAAGTCACCGGCGCCTATCTGCTCGCGCTTGCGGTAAAGCGCAAGTGCAAGCTGGTCACGTTCGATTCAGGGTTGAAGCAACTGCTCGCGACCGAACGCGAACGGGATACGCATCTCGAATTAATTGGCTGATTCGCGCCGCGCGCTACAAACCTCTGGCAACCATTGCCGCCGCACCCGCCAGACGGCGTATTATTCTTCGCTCGATTTCCCCGCCCGCGATTTCCCCGCCCGAACAAGGAGACCCGCATGACCGAAGCATTTGTATACGAAGCCCTGCGCACGCCACGTGGCAAGGGCAAGAAGGACGGCTCGCTGCATGAAGTCAAACCGGTGACGCTGCTGTCGGGTTTGCTGCGTGAATTGCAGGCGCGCCATGACTTTGACACTGCCGAGGTCGAAGACGTGGTGATGGGTTGCGTGACGCCGATTGGCGATCAGGGCGCGTGCATTGCCAAGACCGCCGCGCTGGCGGCGGGCTGGGATTGGCGCGTGGCGGGGGTGCAGTTGAATCGTTTTTGCGCGTCCGGGCTAGAGGCTGTGAATCTGGGCGCGCAGAAGGTGCGCTCGGGCTGGGAAGATTTGGTGGTGGCCGGCGGTGTCGAGTCGATGAGCCGGGTACCGATGGGGTCGGACGGCGGCGCGTGGGCGCTGGACCCGGAAACCAATTTCGACACCGCGTTTTTGCCGCAGGGCATCGGCGCGGATTTGATTGCGTCGCTGGATGGCTATGCGCGCGAAGATGTGGATGGCTACGCGCTGCGCTCGCAGCAGAAAGCGGCGGCGGCGCAGGCTGCGGGGCGGTTTGACCGCAGCGTGGTAGCGGTGAAAGACCGCATCGGCCTCACCGTGCTGGAGCGCGACGAGTTCATCAAACCGCGCACCACGATGGAAGGACTGGCGTCGCTCAAAGCGAGCTTCGAGCAAATCGGCGCGATGGGGTATGACTCGGTAGCGCTGCAAAAATATCCGCAGGTCGAGCGGATTCGCCATGTGCATACGGCCGGCAATTCGTCCGGCATCGTTGACGGCGCAGCGGCGGTGTTGATCGGCAATGAAGCCAAGGGCCGGCAACTTGGCTTGACGCCGCGCGCGCGCATTGTCGCTGCCGCGCTCACCGGTTCCGACCCCACCATCATGCTCACCGGCCCTGCGCCAGCCGCGCGCAAGGTGCTGGCCAAGGCGGGGCTGACGATTGACCAGATTGACTTGTTTGAAGTCAATGAGGCGTTTGCTTCGGTGGTGATGCGCTTCATGAACGAACTCAACGTACCGGAAGAAAAAGTGAACGTCAACGGTGGCTCGATTGCGCTCGGCCACCCGCTCGGTGCCACCGGCGCGATGATTCTGGGCAACCTGATTGATGAGCTGCACGCGCGCAAAT
Organism: Burkholderiales bacterium; assembly: GCA_031428855.1. GTDB lineage: Bacteria > Pseudomonadota > Gammaproteobacteria > Burkholderiales > JAEUOS01 > CANJDH01. The sequence goes on from JANOYK010000364.1 coordinate 1,564, forward strand.
TGCGCTACGGCCTGGTGACGCTGTGTGTCGGCGGCGGCATGGGCATCGCCACCATCGTCGAGCGGGTCTGATGGCGGCAGACGCTGTGAGCGCGCCCGGTGTGCGCGTGGAGACCAAAGACCGGATCACCACCGTCATCCTCGACCGCGCGCATGCCAAGAACGCAGTAGATGGCCCCACGGCCGAAGCGCTGGCGCAGATTTTTCGCGCATTCGATGCTGACCCGGACGCGGATGTTGCGGTGCTGTGCGGTGCAAACGATACGTTTTGCGCGGGTGCCGATCTCAAGGCTGTGTCGGGCGGCATCGGCGACAACCCCCGCGCCAACCCGCTCAACCGCGACATGCAGGCCACCGCGCCGATGGGCTGCACCCGTCTGCTGCTGTCCAAACCGGTGATCGCCGCAGTGAGCGGTTACGCGGTGGCGGGCGGCACCGAACTGGCCCTGTGGTGCGACCTGCGCGTGATGGAAGAGACCGCCACCTTCGGCATTTTCTGCCGCCGCTGGGGCGTGCCGCTGATCGACGGCGGCACGGTGCGGCTGCCGCGCCTGATCGGCATGAGCCGTGCGCTTGATTTGATGTTGACTGGCCGGCCGGTGGGCGCGAAAGAAGCGCTGGAGATCGGCCTGGCCAACCGGGTGGTGCCGCACGGCACCGCGCGCGCGGCGGCGCAAGAACTGGCGCGCAGCATTGCGGCGTTTCCGCAAGCCTGCCTGCGCTCAGACCGCCAGAGTGCCTATGAGCAGTGGGGGTTTTCGCAGATGGCTGCGCTGGGCAACGAGTTTGGCCACGGGTTGGGCACGATTCAAAGTGGCGAGACGGTAAAAGGTGCCGCGCGGTTCGCGGCGGGCGCGGGGCGGCATGGGCGGTTTGAAACCGATGCCGGCTGAGGCCGGAAGTTTTCGATGGGTTTTTACTTGCCTTATTATTGGTACTGGCACGAACCAGTCATCCATGAGTAGTATTTAAAGGTTGTCAAAAAAGAGCAGTTCCACCCAAGGCATCAAAGGAGAAATTAGATGGCCAAGCTGAATGTGAATGGAAAGGCGGTCGATGTTGCGGTCGAGCCGAATACGCCCCTGCTGTGGGTGTTGCGCGAGCAGGTCGGGTTGACCGGCACCAAATACGGTTGCGGCATAGCGCAGTGCGGTGCCTGCACTGTGCATATAGACGGCGTGGCAACGCGCACTTGCGTGCTGCCGGTGAGCGCAGTCAAGGCCACCCAAAAAGTGGTGACGATTGAAGGCCTGTCAAAAAATTCTTCCCATCCGATCCAGAAAGCCTGGATCGCGATGGATGTGCCGCAGTGCGGCTACTGCCAGTCGGGCATGATTATGGCGGCCTCGGCGCTGCTCGCGAAAAAGCCCAAGCCGACTGACGCTGACATTGATGCCGCCATGACCAACATCTGCCGCTGCGGCACCTATCAACAGGTGCGCAATGCCATCCACGCTGCCGCCGCCAACGCGAGCGCTGCGCCCAAAGCAGCAGCCAAAGCCTGAGCCAAGAGGAGAACCTGACATGAACCAACTAATTGATGCCCTCGCGGCTGGCCGCACCGATGAACCCGCTGTTGCCGCAGAGCTTGCTGCTCTCGGATTAACCACTGCCGGACGTAGCTTGGGACAACCCGGTCGCAACGCCAAGCGCAGTACCAGCCCCGCAAATGCATCGCGCCGCAAATTCATGATTACCAGCGCCGCCGCCGCAGGCGGCCTGTCACTCGGCATGACACTGCCCGGCGGCGACGCCTGGGCGCAAGTCGAAAAAGGCGCCGATCTGTCGCAGCCTGAAATCAACGCCTGGGTCGTCATCAAACCAGACGACACCGTGGTGATCCGCATCGCCCGCTCCGAAATGGGCCAGGGCACGCTCACCGGTCTGGCCCAGATGGCTGCCGAAGAGTTGGAATGCGACTGGAGCCGCGTCACCACCGAACAGCCAACACCGGGCCAAAACCTCGCACGCAACCGGGTCTGGCGCGACATGTCCACCGGTGGCTCGCGCGGTATCCGTCAATCACACGACTACGTGCGCATGGGCGGTGCTACTGCACGTGAAATGCTGATCGCCGCTGCCGCCAAAGAGTGGGGCGTGTCAGCGGCCGATTGCAAAGCGATGAACAGTGTGATTACCCACACGCCAACCGGCCGCAAAACCACTTACGGCAAAGTCGCGGCCGCAGCGGCC
>JANOYK010000365.1:0-4222 GCA_031428855.1 Burkholderiales bacterium
AATGGCGGAACCCGAGGAGGTGCCGCACCTGCTCGATGCCACGGTGCTGGCGATGGCGCTGACAGAGCTATGAGCACGGCAGCGGCACCGGGCTATGTTGAGTTGCCGCTGCTGATTGACTGCGCGGGCGAGGCGCTGACCGGGATCGTCAGCCAGCCGCGCCACCTCGCTGCGGAAACGGTTGCTTCAAAAATAGGGGTCGTGATACTCGTTGGCGGCCCGCAATACCGGGTTGGCAGTCATCGGCAATTCGTTCTGCTGGCCAGATATCTGGCCGGCTGCGGCTACGCTGTGCTGCGGTTTGACCGCAGCGGCACGGGTGATGCAAGCGGGGTGCCGGTGCCGTTCGATCAGGCCGGCGGGGATGTTGCGGCGGCGGTGGCAGAGTTGCGGCGGGCGGCACCTCAAGTGCAACAGGTGGTTTTATGGGGTTTATGTGATGGCGCATCGGCAGCGCTGCTCTACTGGCAGCAGACCCGGGATCCTGCGATTGCGGGTCTGGCGCTCGTCAACCCGTGGGTGCGCTCGGCCACAACGCTGGCGCGCACCCGTGTCAAACACTACTACCTCAAGCGCCTTGGGCAAAAAGAGTTTTGGCGAAAGTTGTTTGCGGGCGATGTGGCGCGGCTGCAAGCGGCGCGTGAACTGGCCGGTAGCATGGCCGGCGCGGTGCGGCGGGATCAGGGCGGGGATAACACTGCGTCATGGCGAGATGCGATGGCCCATGCGCTGGATCAATATCCCGGCGACCTGTTGTTGATTCTGAGCGGGCAGGACTACACCGCGCGCGAGTTTGTTGAGTGGCTGTCTTCGGTTGCGCGATTGCGCCGCTTTGGCACCCGGGCGCGCTTGACTTGCCGGGATCTGCCCGAGGCTGACCATACATTTTCGACGGCGGTGTTGCGCGCCGAAGTGGAGCGTGCCACGTTGGCCTGGCTGGATAACATCAGGGCGCGCGCATGAAGCGGGTGTTGATGATTGCGTTTCATTTCCCTCCGCTGGCGTTTGGAAGCGGTATCTTGCGCACGCTCAGCTTTGTGCGGCATTTGCCTGCATCGGGCTGGACGCCGGCAGTGTTGACGGTGCATCCGCGGGCGCACGAGCAGATCGACCCCGGGTCGATTAATACCGTACCCGCCGAAGTTCGCGTGGAGCGCGCGTTCACGCTGGATGCAAAGCGTGATTTGTCGATTCGCGGGCGCTACCTGGCGTGTACGGCCCGGCCTGACCGCTGGGCGAGCTGGCACGTTGATGGCGTGCGGCAGGGGCTGCGACTTATTAAGGAGTTCAAGCCGGATGTGATCTGTTCCACCTACCCGGTGGCCACGGCACATTCCATCGCCCAAACCTTGCATGCCAGAAGTGGCATTCCTTGGGTTGCGGATTTTCGTGACCCTATGTTGCAGGATGATTATCCGCTGGATGCAGCGCTTCGGCGCAGCTTTTGCAAGGTTGAGCGCAGTGCCGTATCGGCAGCAAGATTTTCGGTGTTTACAACGCCTGGCGCGGTGCAAATGTACCGCGCACGCTATCCCGGCGCTGCGGAGCGCATGGTGTTGTTGGAAAACGGCTATGAAGAGGATGACTTTGCCTTACTGTCGGCGTCTGGCCCGGTCGCTCTTTCCGACGAAACGGCACCAGTGGTGCTGCTCCATAGCGGTCTGGTCTATCCGGAAGAGCGGGATCCGGCGCAATTGTTTGAAGCACTTTCCCGGTTGGAGCGGGCGGGAGCGCTAAGCCCGGCGCAACTACGCATACGCTTTCGCGCATCGCACCACGATGAGTTTTTGCGCAACTGTGCCAAAGCGCTCAATGTGGCCCATTGGCTCGACATCCTGCCGCCCATCCCGCACCATGCGGCGCTAGTCGAAATGATGCAGTCCGATGCCTTGCTGGTAATGCAGGCGAGCAATTGCAACTCCCAGATTCCCGCCAAGCTTTACGAATATCTGCGCACAGGGCGTCCGGTTTTGGCGCTCACTGATCCGTACGGTGATACAGCAGCAACCTTGTTGCAAGCGGGCGTGACAGAGATCGCACCGCTCAACTCTGTAGCGCAGATTGAGGCGTTGCTCCCTGCATTTGTGGCAAAAGTGCGGACTGACACAGCTAGCTGCGCCAGCCCGGCAGCGGTGAAGGCGGCTTCGCGCAGTGCGCGTGCCAAGGCGTTCGCGGCACTGCTGGAGCGTGCGGCTAATACGTAGCGAGCGTGAGGTCACTGCGAGCGGCACGATCCCCCGCGTTCAAATGGACTGGGAATCACTCACACCGTTTCCGGTTGACTGCGTCTCTTAAATCATTTGCGCAACGTAACCAAAATCCAGCCACGAAGGAATCTCAGCACGTTGAAACGGCTGATGAGTTTCTCAAAACACATGCCGGCGAAAAACAGCGCCCCATTGAACATGAGGTAATTTGGGTATTGACTCAAATAATCAAACGATTCAACTTTCAGTCCGGCGTTGGCGGCGAGGCGCTCCACTTCTGACCGCGTATTCGTCTTGTATGCTGTTGGAAACGTGTCTTCCTCGCCCCTTCCTTCCACACGTTTCACGATTGCTGCGTGAAAACGGTTGGGAACAAGGCGGGCCACCAGCGTTCCGTAGTCCCACATGTTCGCGGTGAGAAATATCACCGCACCGCCAGGCTTGAGAATCCTGGCAAATTCGCGATAGACCGATGCCGGATCCTGAATGTGTTCGAAAACGCTGCGCGAAATGATTAAATCGACGCAAGCATCGGCCACGGGCACATTTGACAAATCCGCATTGTGAGTTTCGATTCCCGCCGGAACCTCGGTAAATTCCACCAGCTCGATGCCAATCAAGCGGCCGGCGCGCCCAAGATATTTTCGCAGCACTGGCACTGTGCGTCCGCAGCCAGCGTCGAGCAATACAGCGCCTTGCACCAACATGCCGTCGATATGGTTCTCGAATTTCCGGTATGGGTGACTACCGTATGTATAGTATTTTTTTTGCAGCCTTTCGGACAAGAGTGTCATGTCAGCGCCTGAGAGATTGTGTGCATTCGGGGAGCAGCCAAAATGGTTGAGTGAGGCAAGATTGGGCGGCCCAATGATACTTTGAAGATTCAAAATTTTTTGCAACCGTGAATATCGTCTCAATGACCAATTGTTCAGTGTTTCCGTATACAGACTCATGCGAGATGCCCGGCACCGCAGTAGCCGCCAGATGGGTGATTTTGTTGTACGCCGGGCTGATCGCGTATGCCAGCTTTTTTCCGCTCACTGGATGGTATTTGCCAGAAGAACCGTTGTGGCGTTTCTTGCAATGGCCGCATCCGGGCCGGATTTCCGGGGCGGATGCCGTCTCGAATGTGCTCGCCTATGTGCCGCTGGGCTTTCTTTTGATCGCACGCACGCAGGCCATGGGGCTTCCCGGCGCTGCCGGTATGGCATTGACGTTGCTAGCCGGATTTTGTTTGAGTCTTGGGGTGGAGTCGCTGCAGCAATTTTTACCAAGCCGGACGCCATCAATCATTGATCTGCTGGCCAATTCGATTGGCACCTTGGTGGGCGCATGGGCTGGTCTGCTTCTGGGCGTGAGAACCAGTGTTGCAGTGCGTTTGCGCGCGGCGCGCGCCGCATGGTGTGTGCCGGAACCAGTGGTAAACGGCGGTCTGCTAGCGCTCCTGATCTGGGTGTTGTCGCAATTGAGCCCGTTTGTGCCATCGCTGGACTTTGGAGCCGTCAAGATGGCTTTGTCCGGCATATGGAATGCCCTGAAGCAGCCAGCGCAGTTCAGCTTGCATCTCATCTTTATCCATGGACTCAACATCGCCGGGCTGGCTCTGTTGGCACAAACCCTGGCGCGTCCCGGACGCTCGCTATGGCTGCCGTTTGGCATGTTGGTCACGGCGACCTTGCTGCTCAAACCGGTGATGGCAGGCCGCGCCCTGGCTCCGGAGGCGCTGGCTGGTCTTCTGTGCGCATTTCTGCTGTTGCCGCTGGTGCGCTGGCTCTCGGGCCGCGCCACCGCCTGGCTGGCGATCACACTCATTGCGGTCGCCTTCGCGAGTGCCGGGTTGCGGTCGATGGAGGGGGCGCTTCACCCGTTCAACTGGGTTCCATTCATTGGGGAGATGGACCGCAATCTCAATGGATTCGCCTCCATACTTGGCGGGCTTTGGCCCTTTGTGGCGCTCGGATACTTGGTCAATTTTCTGACGCCGGCAGCGCGCCGGACATCAGTGATGGCTGGCG
>JANOYK010000366.1:0-5934 GCA_031428855.1 Burkholderiales bacterium
CATCGCTGACCGCCTGATGGCTTCGCTGGGCTCGATGCTGCTCTACTGGCATCACTACGCGCACAACGGCAAACGGATTGAAGTCGAGACCGATGATGACTCCATCGGCGCGCACTTCTTGCATCTCTTGCATGGCGAAAAGCCGCGCGCCTCGTGGATCAAGGCGATGCACACTTCGCTCAACCTCTACGCCGAGCACGAGTTCAACGCCTCCACCTTCACCTGCCGCGTCATCGCCGGCACCGGTTCCGACATGCACTCGGCGATTTGCGGCGGCATTGGCGCATTGCGCGGCCCCAAGCACGGCGGCGCGAATGAAGTCGCATTTGAAGTGCAAAAACGCTACGAGTCAGCCGATGAAGCCGAAGCCGACATCAAGGCGCGCGTCGAGCGCAAAGAGGTCGTGATCGGCTTCGGCCACCCGGTCTACACCATCGCCGACCCGCGCAACAAGGTCATCAAGGAAGTCGCGCAGCGCCTCTCCAAAGAAAACGGCGACATGAAAATGTTCAGCATCGCCGAGCGCCTGGAGACGGTGATGTGGGACGCGAAAAAAATGTTCCCCAACCTCGACTGGTTCTCGGCGGTGAGTTATCACATGATGGGCGTGCCGACTGCCATGTTCACGCCGATCTTCGTGATCGCACGCACCGCTGGCTGGGCTGCGCATGTGATCGAGCAGCGCATCGACGGCAAGATCATCCGCCCGGCAGCCAACTACACCGGGCCGGATGACATGGCGTTTGTGCCGCTGGCGAAACGCTAAACACGCAAGGCAGTATCGGCCGCTCAGGCTTGTCCACCAAGGGTTTTCGGCGCATGACGTTACAGAATGGCTCCCACCAAGGCTTTCAGGGCATCACTCTAGGAAAATTATGAACACCGCTGACCGCAAACCCCTCCCCGGCACCGCCCTCGCCTACTACGACGCGCGCGCGGCGGTCGAGCGCATTCAGGCCGGCGCTTACGCCAAGCTGCCCTACACCTCTCGCGTGCTGGCGGAGAATCTGGTGCGCCGGTGCGATCCTGCCACGCTCACCGATTCGCTCAAGCAATTGATCGAGCGCAAGCGCGACCTCGATTTCCCGTGGTATCCGGCGCGGGTGGTCTGCCATGACATCCTCGGCCAGACCGCGCTGGTCGATTTGGCCGGCCTGCGCGATGCCATTGCGGATCAAGGCGGCGACCCAGCCAAAGTCAACCCTGTCGTGCCAGTGCAGTTGATCGTGGACCATTCGCTGGCGGTGGAATGGGGCGGCTTCGATCCGGATGCCTTCACCAAGAACCGCGCGATTGAAGACCGCCGCAACGAAGACCGCTTCCACTTCATCGAGTGGGCCAAGCTGGCGTTTGAAAACGTCGACGTGATCCCGGCCGGCAACGGCATCATGCACCAGATCAATCTGGAGAAAATGTCGCCGGTGATCCATGCCATCGACGGCGTGGCCTTCCCCGACACCCTCGTCGGTACCGACAGCCACACGCCACATGTTGATGCGCTCGGCGTGATCGCGATTGGCGTCGGCGGGCTGGAAGCCGAGAACGTGATGCTCGGCCGCGCCTCGTGGATGCGCCTGCCCGACATCATCGGCGTCGACCTCACGGGAGAGCGCCAGGATGGCATCACCGCCACCGACATCGTGCTGGCACTCACCGAGTTTTTGCGCAAGTCCAAAGTGGTAGGTGCTTATCTTGAGTTCTACGGCACCGGGTCGTCCAAGCTCACGCTCGGCGACCGCGCCACCATCTCTAACATGGCACCGGAATACGGCGCTACCGCCGCCATGTTTTCCATCGACCAGCAGACCATCGACTACCTGCGCCTCACCGGGCGCAGCGACGAGCAGATCAAGCTGGTCGAGACTTACGCCAGAGTCGCCGGTCTTTGGTCGGATACGCTCGCCAACGTCGAGTACGAACGCGTCCTGACATTTGATCTCTCATCCGTCGTGCGCAACATGGCTGGCCCGTCGAACCCGCATGCACGTGTCGCCACCACCGATCTCGCCGCCAAAGGCATCGCCAAAGCGTGGGTGGACGAGAGCGGAAAAATGCCCGATGGTGCCGTCATCATCGCCGCCATCACCAGTTGCACCAACACCAGCAACCCGCGCAATGTCATCGCCGCCGGCCTGATGGCGCGCAACGCCAATCGCCTTGGCCTCACGCGCAAGCCCTGGGTCAAGAGTTCATTGGCCCCCGGCTCCAAGACTGTCGAGTTGTATCTCGATGCAGCCGGTCTCAAGACTGAACTGGAACAACTCGGTTTCGGCATCGTCGGCTTCGCCTGCACCACCTGCAACGGCATGTCGGGCGCGCTCGACCCGGTGATCCAAAAGGAAATTATCGAACGCGACCTCTACGCCACTGCCGTGCTGTCGGGCAACCGCAATTTCGATGGCCGCATCCATCCCTATGCCAAGCAGGCCTTCCTCGCCTCGCCGCCGCTGGTGGTGGCCTACGCCATCGCCGGCACCATCCGCTTTGACATCGAGCGCGATTCTTTCGGCAACGATGCAAACGGCAAACCGATCACGCTCAAAGACCTGTGGCCGCTTGACGCCGAGATCGACGCCATCGTCGCCGCCAGCGTCAAACCGGAGCAATTCCGTCAGGTCTAAATCCCGATGTTCGTGCAGCGCGCCCACAGCAGCGCCAAGGTCAGCCCGCTGTACGACTGGCGCGCCAACACCACTTACATCCGCCGCCCGCCCTACTGGGACAAGGAAGGCCAGGGCGCACTCGCGGCCAGCCCGCGCACGCTCAAGGGCATGCGCCCGCTCGCCGTGCTCGGCGACAACATCACCACCGACCATCTGTCGCCTTCCAACGCCATCATGCTGAACTCGGCGGCGGGCGAATACCTCGCAAAAATGGGTGTGCCAGAGGAAGACTTCAACTCCTACGCCACCCACCGCGGCGACCACCTCACCACGCAGCGCGCCACCTTCGCCAACCCCACGCTCAAGAACGAGATGGCGGTGGTCGATGGCGCGGTGAAGCAAGGCTCGCTCACGCGCATCGAACCCGAAGGCAAAGTGACGCGCATGTGGGAAGCGATCGAGACCTACATGGCGCGCAAGCAGCCGCTCATCATCATCGCCGGGGCTGATTACGGTCAGGGTTCTTCGCGCGACTGGGCTGCCAAGGGCGTGCGTCTGGCCGGGGTGGAGGCGATTGCCGCCGAAGGCTTCGAGCGCATCCACCGCACCAACCTGATCGGCATGGGCGTGCTGCCGCTTCAATTCATGCCGGGCCTCAACCGCAAAGCCCTGCGCATCGATGGCAGTGAAACCTTTGACGTAACCGGCACCCGCACCCCGCGCGCGCGCCTCACTCTCGTCGTCAAGCGCAAAAATGGTGAGCGCGTCGATGTGCCGGTGCTGTGCCGCATCGACACTGCCGAAGAGTTGTCGATTTACGAAGCGGGCGGCGTATTGCAGCGCTTCGCCAACGATTTTCTGGAGAAGGCAGCGGCATGACAACGCCCACTCAAGCACGCGCTCCCCAACTGCGCGTCCCCGCCACCTACATGCGCGGCGGCACCAGCAAAGGCGTGTTCTTCCGCATTCAGGATCTGCCGCCGGCCATGCAAACCCCCGGCGCAGCACGCGACAATTTTTTGCTGCGCCTGATCGGCAGCCCCGACCCTTACGGCAAACACACCGATGGCATGGGCGGTGCCACATCGAGCACCAGCAAGACCGTGCTGCTGTCCAAAAGCACCCGCCCCGGTCACGATGTCGATTATTTGTTCGGCCAGGTCGCCATCGACAAAGCCTTGGTCGATTGGGGCGGCAATTGCGGCAATCTCTCCGCTGCCGTCGGACCGTACGCCATCAGCAACGGCCTGGTCGATGCCGCCCGCGTGCCGCAAAACGGCATTGCCACTGTGCGCATCTGGCAAGCCAATATTCAAAAAACCATCATCGCGCACGTGCAAATCACCAATGGCGCAGTGCAGGAGACCGGTGACTTTGAACTCGACGGCGTGACCTTCCCCGCCGCCGAGGTGCAGCTTGAATTCATGGACCCCGCCGCCGAAGAGGCCGGTGCAGGCGATGCAGGCGGCGCGCTGTTCCCTACCGGCAATCTGATCGACGACCTGGATGTACCAGCTTGGGCCAATGCAAGTGGAGCTTTCAAAGGCGGCAAACTCAAAGCCACCATGCTCACAGCCGGCATCCCCACCATCTTCGTCAACGCCGCCGGCATCGGCTTTACCGGCACCGAATTGCAAGACACCATCAACAGCAACCCGGCGCATCTGGCCATGATGGAAGCAATCCGCACCGCAGGCGCACTGCGCATGGGCCTCATCAACAAACCCGAAGAAATTGCCAAACACCAGCATGTTCCCAAGGTGGCCTGGGTCGCAGCGCCGCTAAGCTATACGGCTTCAAGCGGCAAGGCCATCGGCACCAAGGACATTGACGTATTGGTGCGCGCCATGTCGATGGGCAAACTGCATCATGCGATGATGGGCACAGCGGCAGTGGCCATCGCCGTCGGTGCCTGCGTGCCCGGCACCCTCGTCAACCTCGCAGCCGGCGGTGGAGCGAAATCCGCAGTACGCTTCGGCCATCCCTCCGGCACCCTGTGCGTCGGTGCCGAAGCGGTGCAGGAAAATGGCGCATGGGCGGTCAAGAAGGCCGTGATGAGCCGCAGCGCGCGCGTGTTGATGGAAGGCTATGTGCGGGTACCGGCGTAACACTGCCGCCCGTTGAAGAAGTACCAAAGCGGAAGAAGTACCGAAGCGGAAGAAGTACCGAAGCGGAACAAGTGCCGAAGCGGGACAAGTGCCGAAGCGCAAAATCGAAACACAGAATTGATTCAGTCAGAAGTTCAGGAACGTTGAAGCATCACCCACCCCGGTTTTTGTGAAGGAGTTTGAAATGCTCGAAGCCTATCGTCAACATGTCACGGAGCGCGCCGCGCTCGGCATCCCCGCCCTGCCCCTCTCGGCCAAGCAGACCGCCGACCTGATTGAACTGATCAAGGCACCGCCCAAGGGTGAGGAAAAAGCACTGGTCGAACTCATCACCTACCGCGTGCCGGCCGGGGTGGACGATGCCGCCAAGGTCAAGGCCTCCTACCTCGCCGCAGTCGCACACGGCACCGAGAAAACGCCACTGATCACGCGCGAAAAAGCCACTGAACTCCTCGGCACCATGCTGGGCGGCTACAACGTGCATCCGCTGATCGAGTTGCTCGACGATGCCGCAGTAGGTGGCATCGCTGCCGAAGCGCTCAAGAAAACCCTGCTCATGTTCGACGCCTTCCACGACGTGCAGGAGAAGGCCGGAAAAGGCAACGCCAATGCCAAGGCTGTCGTCAAAAGCTGGGCTGACGCCGAGTGGTTCACCAGCCGCCCCGAAGTGCCCAAGAGCCTCACCGTCACCATCCTCAAGATCACCGGTGAGACCAACACTGACGACCTCTCCCCCGCGCCCGATGCCTGGAGCCGCCCCGACATTCCGCTGCATGCCCTCGCCATGCTCAAGAACGCGCGCCCCGGTATCACGCCGGAAGAAGACGGCAAGCGCGGTCCGGTGAAATTTTTGCAAGACCTGCGCGCCAAAGGCAATCTGGTCGCCTACGTGGGCGATGTGGTCGGCACTGGCTCGTCGCGCAAATCGGGTACCAACAGCGTGCTGTGGTGGACCGGTGAAGACATTCCCTTCGTGCCCAACAAGCGCTTCGGCGGAGTGTGCCTGGGCAGCAAGATCGCACCGATTTTCTTCAACACCATGGAAGATGCGTGCGCCCTGCCGATCGAACTGGACGTCTCGAAAATGGACATGGGCGACACCATTGAATTGCGCCCGTATGAAGGAAAGGCGCTCAAGAACGGCGCGGTAGTCGCCGAGTTCTCGCTGCGCTCCGATGTGATTTTCGACGAGGTGCGCGCCGGCGGCCGCATTCCGCTGATCG
>JANOYK010000367.1:0-1956 GCA_031428855.1 Burkholderiales bacterium
CCCACGTCTACGGCCTCACCGAAGTCTATGGCCCGGCGGCAGTGTGTGCCAAGCAGCCCGAGTGGGCGCAGGCAGACATCGGCGAGCGCGCGCGCCTGATGGGCCGCCAGGGCGTCGCCTACACCCTGCAAGAAGGCATCACCGTGATGAATCCGGAGACGATGCAGGAAGTGCCGGCCGACGGCGAAACCATGGGCGAGATCATGTTTCGCGGCAACATCGTGATGAAGGGCTATCTCAAAAACGAGAAGGCCACACAAGAAGCCTTCGCGGGCGGCTGGTTTCACACCGGCGACCTCGCCGTGCTGCACCCGGATGGCTACGTCAAGATCAAAGACCGCTCCAAAGACATCATCATCTCCGGAGGCGAAAATATTTCATCGCTGGAAGTGGAAGATGTGATCTACCGCCACCCCGCCGTGCTCGCCTGCGCCGTGGTCGCTGCGCCCGACCCGAAGTGGGGCGAGACGCCATGCGCGTTTGTCGAATTGAAGGATGGTTCAACAGTCAATGAAGCAGACATGATCGTCCACTGCCGCGCCAGCCTCGCCGGGTTCAAAACGCCGCGCCGGGTGGTGTTCGGCGTGCTGCCCAAAACCTCCACCGGCAAGATTCAGAAATTCATGTTGCGTGAGCAGGCCAAGTCAGCCTCCGCGATAGAGTAAGACGCCTCACTGCCGCCACCTCACCGCACCACCGCACCACCGGCCGCGCCAACGCCGCCGAATCACCGCAGTCCAAGGAGATCACCATGAACGCCCCTGAAAAACTGCCCAACGCTGCCGCCACCAGCGCGCCACCGTATGTACTGCGCGAAGACCGCGATGGCGTCACCACCCTCACGCTCAATCGCGGCGAGCGTCTCAACCCGCTGTCGTCAGACATGATCGCCGCACTGACATCAGAGTTAAAGGCCGCAGGCAGCAACGCCGCAATCCGCGCTGTCGTCATCGCCGGATCAGGCCGCGGCTTCTGCGCCGGCCACGACATGAAAGAAATCCACGCGCATCCCGATGCCGCCTGGCAACAAGGTCTGTTCGACGCCTGCGCCGCGATGATGCTCGCCATCGTCCAATTGCCGCAGCCGGTGATCGCGCGAGTACACGGTGTCGCCGCCGCAGCGGGTTGCCAGTTAGTCTCGATGTGTGATCTCGCCGTCGCCGTGCCGGAAGCCAAGTTCGCACTTTCGGGTATCCACAACGGTCTGTTCTGCTCCACACCCGCTGTCGGCGTAGCCCGCAACATCAACCGCAAGCGCGCGATGGAAATGCTGGTCACCGGCGACCTGATCGACGCTGACACCGCACGCACCTGGGGTCTGGTCAATCGCGTCGTGCCGGCCGACGCGCTCGACGCCGAAATCGCCAAGCTCACGGAGGCAATCAAGGCCAAGAGCGGTGCCGCCATCGCGCTCGGCAAGGACGCGTTCTACCGCCAAATTGACATGAGCCTGACTGATGCTTACGACTTGGCAGGCCGCACCATGACATGTAATCTGCAGGACGCCGATGGCATCGAGGGCGTTGATGCGTTCGTGGGCAAACGTCCTGCGCTGTGGAAGCTGCGATAAGGGCAATGCCTGAAGGCCCGCTCTGCAAGCGGCTCTGCGGGGAGCCTGCTCTGTGAACCGCTGTGGGAGCGCTTCAGCGGACGGTCGATTGATTTCTCTGACCAACGAAAGCTGATATCACCATGCGCCTGAAAAAAATCATTGAAGCCGAAGACGCCGTAGCGGTGATCCACAGTGGCGACGTGATTGCCTCGGCAGGTTACGGCGGCAATGGCACCCCCGACCAATTGTTCGTCGCGCTCGAGCAGCGCTTCCTCGCGACGGGCCGGCCGCGCGACCTGACCTTGGTGTTCGCCGGCGGTCAGGGCGATGGCGCACACAAGGGCCTCAATCATCTCGGCCACGACGGCCTCGTCCGCCGCGTCATCGGGGGGCACTTCGGCCTG
>JANOYK010000368.1:0-1593 GCA_031428855.1 Burkholderiales bacterium
CGCGCGCGATTGAAATCACGCTCGACTGGGTGACGCAGCGCAAGGCCTTCGGCGCGACGCTATGGGACAAACAAACCATCCGCCACCGTCTCGCCCTGCTCAGCGCCCGCGTCGAAGCGGTGCGTGCGCTCATCCTCAACACCGCCTGGCGCGACGCGCAAGGCCAGAGCGTCACCAAGGAAGTGTCGATGATTAAGGCGCTGGCCGGCGAGCTGGTCAACGAGGTGATGTACACCTGCCTGCAATTTCACGGCGGCGCGGGCTACATCCGCGAGAGCGCGATTGAACGCATGGCGCGCGATGCGCGGGTGCAGTCGATTGGTGGTGGGGCGACTGAGGTAATGCTGGAAGAGATTGCCAAGCGGATGGTTTAGAGAAGTGGTTGCGCAAATTTGAACAGCGCTATAAGTGGAAACTCTGTGCATGAAGCCGGGCCAATAAGTGATGGGGCAGGCCTTTATCCGCTACGGCTTTTTTAACCAGCACCAATTCCACTTTTAAATCCCGTTTTGTGGTTCAAACAAACCCGGCCACTTCTCACCACTTCTCACCGGACACAGAAGAGGCACCAGCGGCCGCTCCAGCCGACAGTGCGATAATGCGCCCCGTTTCAAAGCGCATTTTCAGCCACCTCCCCCTTCCCCATTGAGGCACTTCATTCATGACTCAAGCACTCGACTTACTCAAAATCGCCCAAGAAGAACAGAATGGCGACCTGTTCAAGTTGCTCGACAGCATTTACACCCGCTCCAAAGTTCAGCCTCGCGGCATCTCTGACGCGGTGCTGTGGGAGGGCGGCAACGCCCACGGTGGCGTCAAGCCAGTCGCGCACGCCTTCACTGACATGTTCGCGCTCAATGGCACCCTGATGGCACTTGATGTGCTCGGCCTGCCGTTCATTGGTGTGCCGATGATGGCGCAATACCGCCATGACACCAAGCTGGTCTCGCTCGACTGGTTCGGCAAGCTCGACTACACCTCGCTCAAGTGGTCCACCGCCGGTGACTTCATGGTCAATGAACACGGCAGAAAAGTCGTCGTCAACGGCAAGTCGGCGAATGCGCCGTTGCGGACTGCCGCCGGCGTCTATTGCAATGTGCGCCCCTACGGCACCATCACCAGCATCCGCTTCATGCCGGGTCTGCCCTATTCGCAGGACAAGAAAAAATTCCGCGTCGATGCCGATACCGGCAACATCCACTCGCAGATGAACACGCCTGGCATCCGCATGTGCTACGCGGTGCGCCTGTTCCTGAAAATGGTGCATGACACCGGCAGTGCCGGCCGCGTCGCCACCAAGCCGACCCAGGCGCAGGAAGATGCAATCAACGCCGGCATCGTGCGCTGGATGATGAAGGGCACCAAGTTCAAACTCACGCGCAAATACGCGGTCGATGCCTACGAAGAGCACAAGGAAAAAATCGACGCCATCGTCGCGCTGCTGCCAACCGACTTCAAGGCCGGCATGGAAAACTGGGGCGGCGAGATCTCCGAGCACATTGCCGACACCAACTTCGGCCTGCTGCTGCACGACATGGTGCAGCAGAAAAACGTGGTCGTCTACGCCACCGACCTCGACGGCGACCGCATCAC
>JANOYK010000369.1:0-3508 GCA_031428855.1 Burkholderiales bacterium
AAAGGGGCCGGGGCTGAGGGATGACAACACAATTTTCTGCGCGGTCTCGGGCAAAGGGGCCGGGGTCGCATTAAATTTCAAGCATTCGTGAAACCCACCCCCGCCATTCCCAAATGCAGATATTTGGGGCATCTCGCATTGAAAATTGAACACGGCCCCTTTTACCGGCCGCCAACGGCGTTGCCGTTGTCGTCGGGTAAATTCTGACGTTGGACACCATGGCCAGCACCCTCAGCATCAAAGACCGCGATGGTCACACCGTACGTGTCGGTGACAAGGTTCGCGTGTTGGCCGTACCGGACCTGAATGGTATGCGTTCGCCATATCGTGAAGAGACAGAGAGCGTCTTCCGTCACATCAAGGGCGCGGTCAAGCGTGTTATTGGAATCGATGACTTTGCCTGCGCAGTACTCGTCTTTTACATTCGAACTGGTCCGCGCACAGGCTGTCACTCAGTGGCCATCGAGGGCGCTCACATTCGCAGAGCAAAGGCATGACTCGGTGCATGCTGCATCGCCATCTTCGGATTGACCCCAAGCTCACGCAGGCGGGCAATCCCGGTGCGGCACAACCGTCACTGTTTCCGGTAGCACATGCGGATGCGCTGCCGCAGCCACTCATCCAGTTCTGGCGTTGGGCGTCACCAGAACCGCGCTCAGCCGGCCCCCAGCCGCAGGCGTAAACTCGCGGCACCTCACCCGGCGGAGCCGAACATGTCATCCCTTCTTGATGAACTCTCCAGGCAGGCCAGGAGCCTGGCGCTCGAAGAGCGCGCGCAACTGGCCCAGCAGCTGATGGAGTCTGTTGAGCGAGAGTCTGACCCGGATGTCCAGGCGGCTTGGGATAGCGAGATCGCTTCCCGTATTGCCAAGTATGAGCGGGGGGAGGCCAAGCTCATTCCTGCCGGGGAAGTCTTTGCCGCCGCTCGTCGCCTGACCCGGTGAAACCGGTCCACTTCCTTGAGGAGGCGCAGGAAGAGTTCCTCGAACAAGTCACCTACTACGAGGAGCGCGAGAAGGGTCTGGGCGAGCGGTTTCGCCAAGCCGTCGAGGCTGCTACGGCACTGGCGTCTGCCCATCCCAAGCTCGGCTCGCCTTGGAAGCTTCGCACTCGACGCGTCTTTCCCAAAGGGTTCAAGTTCGCAGTGGTGTACCGCGTAGAGCCCGCTGAGCTCGTCGTCTTCGCCATCGCGCACTTCAGCCGGCGGCCAACCTACTGGCGGCGCCGCCGTGACGACTGATCGCGCTCTCGGTCGGCCCGGCGAACTGCGGCTCACGTTGACCCTTGACGAATTGCGGTGGTCGTCTGCGTCGATCCCGCGCAACCCGCTGATTGCCGAACCGATGTTTCTGGCCCGCTATGCCGAAAAGGCCGGTAGCGGTGGTGGTGCCGGATAGATATGAATGATTTACAAAATGCGAGCACCCGTTCAGTGCCCCATACCAACGGTTTCGGATGCATAGCTCTCAAAAACGGCTTGTACCAACGGTTTCAGGCCATTGCAAAAATGAATTAAGCCCCGCCCCATCATGTCACACTGGCTCTGCGGTCATTCGGGTACTACGTTGTGCATTGATTGAGTCGCGCGCCGACCAGACTTCCGCCGGAACAGATGCAGCGTTTGCACGCGGCCTTCAGCGCCGCGTTCGCTGCGCCCGAAGCCGAGAGGCGATACGAAATTGCCAGCCAGCGGGTAGCAGGAAATCGAAAAATTTGCGAAGATTATGTTCGATTAAAAAATCATAACAAACTGATTTATAAGTATTAGCCGTAGAAAATCACTTTTCGTATACAGTACGGCCAATGGACTACATGCCCCTTTCAGACAACACCGCCCGCCAGGTGATTGATTCGACCACGGTGTACCACGAATTCATCCGGGTGCGCGCGCAGACGCGCCCCTACGCCGGCGGCATGTACTGGAAGAAACAGGGGGTCTACGAATATCTGGTCAAGACCAAACCTGACAACCGGCAGGAGCGCGTTGGCCCGCGCTCGGGCAAAACCGAGCGCATCTATCAGGATTTCACCTCGCGCAAGGCCAATGTCGAAGCCAGGCTGGCGTCACTCAGGCAGGCACTCAAAGAAGCCGAACGGCTCAACAAGGCGCTGCAGGCCGGTCGCGTGCCATCGATGGTGGTGTCGCTGCTGCAGACCATCGAGAGCGCAGGGCTGGCCGGGCACTTCACCGTGGTCGGCACCCACGCGCTCTACGCCTATGAAGCTGCCGCAGGCGTCCGCATCGTGCAAGGCGCCCTGGCGACACAAGACATTGACCTGTTGCGGGACGCGCGCAAACGGGTGAAATTTCTCACCAGCCTTGGCAGGCTCGATTCATCCATGCTCGGTGTATTGCAGCGTGCCGACCCCACCTTTGTGCGCAAGGAGGGCCAGAATGAAACAGCCATTAACGCCAAGGGTTTCGAGGTGGATTTTCTGCGGCGCATGCCTGAGGGGGACGACCCGCACCCCTTCCGGTTTTCAGCGGATGAAGATGACCTGTGGCCGGTGCGAGCGCAACGTGCGTCCGTGCTGACAGAGGCACGGCGCTTTGAGCATGTGGTCATTTCTGCGAACGGGCGGATGACGACCATGCACACCATTGCCCCGGAGTCGTTTGTCGAATTCAAGCGCTGGATGGCAGACAGTGCGCCGGCACGCCCGGCGGCAAAGCGCCGCCGCGACAAACTCCAGGCCGGCATCGTGCAGGCATTGATGGATGAAGGCCTTTTGCTCGCCCAAGCTGGAAGCGAAAATCCGGAAAGGCAGGTTCCCGCAGGGCCGCATGCACCATGAAGTTCTGGCATATATCGTTGAAGAGTGGCTTGTACCAACGGTTTCAAGATGCCGTCACAGTATCGCCCCGGTGCCGCATCAAGAGTTCGCTTCGCCGGGCTGATGTCATTCATGTTCGGCAGCTTTGAGTGATGGTGCCAGTCCCAAATGTGTTGCCCATTGAGGGGAAGTTGGCTGCGCCTGTTCTTTGTGGCCTGCGTGGATCGCGACGACGGGCGGCGTGAGCGATGCGCAGTGGGTCACGTTTTGCGATGCGCTCGGCTACGCCGACCTCAAGGCCGACCCGGTGCTCGCCACCAATAACCAACGCGTGGAAATGCGCGGCACCCTGATCGACACCCTGCGCCAGCGCCTCGCCACGCACAGCGCAGCCGAGCTATCGGCCCTGTTTGAAAAAGCCGGCCTGCCGTTCGCGCCGATTGCCAAACCCGAAGACCTGTTCGACGACCCGCACCTCAAGGCCACCGGCGGCCTCGCCGATATCAAGCTGCCCGACGGCGCACGCGCGGGCGGTGAACGCAGGTTTGTTTGGGTTGCGTTTGAAGTCGCGCGCAAGCGCATGAAGGAGTGGAAAGATGTTGACACATAAGCAATTGCGTACCAAGGCGCTCGGCAACGCCGAGGTAAAGGCCGAATATGAAAAGCTGAGCGACGAATTTTCTCTGCTGGATGAATCCCTGAACGCCCGCGCGTCTCAAGGACTTACGCAAGC
>JANOYK010000370.1:0-2548 GCA_031428855.1 Burkholderiales bacterium
GAAGCGCTGGCGCGTCTCGACACTCAAATACGCAAGGTAATGCCGGAGCGCGCGCACGCCGCTCTTGTCGGTGATGGGGCCGTGGCCGGGCACCACCGTCTCGACATCCCACGACAGCATCAGGTCGCAAGCCTTGATCCAGTTCGACACCGGCCCGGCCCACACGGCGGGATGGCCGCCGACAAACAGGATGTCACCGGTGAACACGGTGCGATCGGCGGGAACGTAAGCGAGTACATCGCCGCGCGTATGCGCCGGGCCGACATTGACCAGGCGCACTTCCTTCGCGCCGACATGCAGGGTGAGATCACGCTCGAAGGTCTCGGTTGGCGGCGTGTAGACGATGCCCTCAAAGTCAAAGCGCGAACCCATCATCTCGTGCAGGAACGCGCCGGCATCACCCATGGCGCGCCAGTTGGCCATCATGTGGCGAAACTCTTCGGGCGGGCGCAGCGCCATTTCTTCCGCGCAGCCGCGGCTGGCGATGATGCGCGCGCCGGTTACCAACTGGTTGCCGAAGGTGTGGTCGCCATTGGCATGGGTGTTGACCAGAGTGCCTATTTGCGCGGCGGCCGGCAGCGCGCCCTTGATGCCGTCGAGCAGCTCGCGCGTGAGCTTGAGGTCGAACAGGGTATCGACCAGCAGGGTCTCGCCGCCATCAGTGACGAGGCCGGCGTTGCTGTAGCCCCAGGTGCCATCGGGCAGCAGCCAGGCGTAGCAGCCGTTGCCGAGTTCGTGCAGGCCTTTGGTGTATTGCCAGGATTTCATGTTCGCTCCGGTGTTGTGCTTGGCTTGGCTGCGCTGCGCGCTGCCGTCAATCCACCGTCGCGCCCGAAGCCTTGACGACGGCCGCCCACTTGGCGCGGTCGGTCTTGACGGTGGCGCGAAACTGCTCAGGCGATTCCCAGCGCGGTGTATTGCCGGCGTCAATCAGACGCTGGCGGATCGCCGGGGTCTCCAGCGCGCTCTTCACCGCCGCGTTGATCTTGTTCACCATCACCGGGTCCATGTTCTTCGGGCCAAACAGGCCAAACCAGGTGTAGTTCTCGAAGCCCGGCACGCCGGCCTCGGCGATGGTCGGCACTTCGGGCAGCGCCGAGACACGGTCCTTCACGGTCACGCCGAGCAGGCGCACCTTGCCGGCCTTGTAGTGCGGCAGCATCGCCTGCACCTGGCTCATGTAGCAGCACACATCGCCCTTGACCACCGAGGCCACCGCATCCGGGCCGCCCTTGTAGGGGATATGGGTGATGGTGAGGCCGGTGCGCGCAACAAAATCGGCCATCGCCAGGTGCGTGCCGGTGCCGTTGCCGGTCGAGGCGTAGTTGTACTTGCCGGGGTTGGCGCGGATCAGGTCGATCAGCTCGCGCACGCTCTTCACATCGGCGACGCCGGGGTTGATAGTCAGCACGTTCGAAACATCGACGATGGTCGAGACCGGCGTGAAGTCGGCTTCGACATCGAACGGCAGCTTCTTGTAGAGCGCCGCGTTGACACCGTGCGTGGCGGCGGTGCCAAACAGGATCGTGTGGCCGTCCGGCTTGGCACGCGCGACGTATTCCGAGGCGACGTTGCCCGCCGCGCCGGGACGGTATTCGATCACGATGTTGGTGCCCAGCGTTTTCTGCATCGAGTCCTGCAACAGCCGGCCGACGAAGTCAACGCCAGAGCCGGCCGGGAAGGTCATGACGATTGTGAGAGGCGCGCCGGTTTGCGCGAGGGCGGGGGCAGCGATGCTGGTGAGGGCGGCAATGGAGGCGGCGGCGAAACGGCGTGAGATGGCGGTCATGATGGCTCTCGAAAATGTGCTACCGCAAAAGATACCAGCAACGCCAGGAGTTAGGGGCGCGGTTGGATATCAATCGGCGTCCAGGTGAGGAAAATCAATCAATCAGCGATTGGGCGGCATAGACTGCCAGCCGGTGACAGTTTGTCACCGGCTCCCATCACCTATTCATCAAAGACGTGTGATGCGCCAGAACGCGCTCTCACCAACGAGTTCCCGGCATCAAGCGCCAAAACCCGCTACCACCAACACTCTTAAGACGGCGCTCGACGGAAAACGTGGACCCATGTCCGCTCAATCGACCTTCACATTCGCACTCTGAATCACGCGCCGCCAGCGCTCCACTTCCTCTTTCATGAACGCGGCCATCTCGGCGGGGGTGTTGCCAACCGGCTCGGCCGAGAGGTCTTGCAGGCGCTTGACCACATCCGGGTGTTTGAGCGCTTCGGCAATCGCCGCCGAGAGTTTGGCGGCGATTTCGGGTGAGGTCTTGGGCGGCGCGGCGACGCCAAACCAGGCGACGGAAATAAATCCCGGCAGACCCGCCTCGATCACGGTTGGCACATTGGGCAACGAGGTGGCGCGCTTGGTGCTGCTCACCGCCAGGGCCTTCAACTTGCCAGAGCGCACGTGCTGCGCTGACACGCCGAGGTTGTCGAACATCATGTCCACCTGCCCGCCGAGCAAATCGGTGAGGGCTGGCGCGGTGCCTTTGTACGGGACATGGGTGATGCGCACGCCCGCCATCGACTTGAACATCTC
>JANOYK010000371.1:0-2920 GCA_031428855.1 Burkholderiales bacterium
CTTCTTCTGGATCGTGCTGCCGCTGATCAAGCCGACGCTGATCGCCGTTTCGGCCACCGTGACCATCTTCACGCTGAAAATATTTGACATCGTTTTGGTGATGACCGGCGGCCAGTTCGGCACCGACGTGATCGCCACGCAATTCTACAACCAGTATTTCGTCAACCGCAATGCCGGGCTCGGCTCGGCCATCGCCATCGTGCTGCTCGCGGCCGTGGTGCCGGTGATCCTGTACAACCTTCGCAACTTCAACAAGAACGAGCCGCTCTGATGGCGATCAAGACCACATCACCGCGTCGCAGCGGGCTGGTGCCCAATCTTGTTCTGGCGCTGCTGTGCGCCCTGTGGCTGGTGCCAACCCTTGGCCTGTTCATCTCGTCCTTCCGCAGTTCGGACGATGTGCGCACCACCGGTTGGTGGACGATTGTGCCGCATATGGAGTGGACAACGGTCGAAACCATCAAGCCGGACAATACGCTGGACCGCAGCGGAGTGATGGCAATTGCAGGCGCCAGCGGCACGTTTGAAGAGTTGCGCAAAGGCGTCACCACGCCCGATGGCAAGCGCGTTCTGTGGGTCGGCAACCGCCGTCTCGGCAATGTTCAAGTGCAAGAGGAAAAGTGGACTGCTTCCACCAACTTCACACTCAGCAACTACCAGAACGTTCTGACCGGCAAAGAGTATGAGGTCACCAGCCCCGAAGGCGTCAAGCAGACCCTGCGCGGCGATGACCTGTCTGGCGCGTTTCTCAACAGTCTTGCCGTCACCCTGCCCTCGGTGCTGCTGCCGCTGATCATCGCCGCCTTTGCCGCCTATGGCTTTGCCTGGGTGCGCTTTCCCGGCCGGGGGCCGCTTTTCGCGCTGGTCGTTTCACTGCTGGTGGTGCCGCTGCAAATCTCGCTGGTGCCGGTGCTGTCCGACTATGTGAAGCTTGACCTGAACGGCACCTACCTTGCGGTCTGGCTCGCCCATACCGGCTTTGGTCTGCCGCTGGCGATCTATCTGCTGTACAACTACATCGCCTCGCTGCCGCGCGAATTATTAGAGGCCGCGATGGTCGATGGTGCCAGCCACCTGACCATCTTCCGCCTTATCATCCTGCCGCTGTCAGGACCGGTTCTCGCGTCTTACGCCATCTTCCAGTTTCTGTGGGTCTGGAACGACTATCTGGTGGCGCTGATCTTCATCGGCAGTCAGCCCAAAGTGCAGGTGCTGACCATGCGCCTGGCCGAGATCGTCGGCTCGCGCGGCAATGACTGGCACTTGCTGACCGCCGGTGCCTTCATCTCGATGGTGCTGCCGTTGGCCGTCTTCTTTTCACTGCAACGCTACTTCGTCCACGGCCTCACCGCAGGCTCGGTCAAGTCGTGACCTCAAAAGGAAATACACATGAAATATCGTCGTTTGGGAAATTCCGGGCTGCTGGTGTCTGAACTTGCGCTCGGCACCATGGTGTTCGGTGAGGAGAGCGGTCGCGGCACGCCCGAGGATCAGGCCTTGCGGCTTGTTGATGCCTATGTGGCGGCGGGCGGCAATCACTTTGATCTCGCAGACGTCTATGCCGGAGGCCGCGCCGAAGAGATTGTCGGCAAGGCATTGAAGGGACGCCGCGCCGACGCGGTCATCGCCACCAAGGTGCGCTGGCCCACCGGTTCCGGCCCCAATCAGGCTGGCCTGTCGCGCCGTCATATCAACGATGCGCTGGAAGCCAGCCTGCGCCGCATCGGAACCGACGTGATCGACGTCTTCTACATGCACGGCTGGGACGCCTTCACCCCGCTTGAGGAATCGCTGCGCGCCCTCGACGATCTGGTGACGGCGGGCAAGGTCCGCTACATCGGCGTGTCAAACTTCGCCGCCTGGCAGACCATGAAAGCGCTTGGCCTGAGCGACAGCCGGGGTTGGGCGCGGTTCATCGGCGCGCAGTACCAATACTCGCTGGTCGAGCGTGGCGTGGAAACCGAAATTACGCCTCTGTGTGTCGCCGAAGGCGTCAGCCTGGTGCCATGGGGTCCACTTGGTGGCGGATTCTTAAGCGGCAAATACAAGGCTGGGGATCGGCCGACAGCCACCGATGGCCGCATTGGTGGCACGCCAGATGAATGGGAAGAATCCTGGGTCCGCCGCGCTACGGATGCCAACTGGCGCACGCTGTCCGCTGTGGAAGCAGTAGCAGCGGCGCATTCCGACGCGACCGCGGCGCAAGTATCGCTGGCATGGCTGCTTGCACAACCCACCGTGGCATCCGTGGTGATCGGCGCTCGCACCTCCGACCAGCTTGCTGGCAATCTGGCAGCCTCTGCCCTGACGCTTACTGCCGAAGAACTGGCGACTTTGGACGAGGTCTCGAAGCCGCCTACCCCCTATCCGGCGCGCGCCGTGAACACTGTGTCGCGCTAGAAACTCCGATTTTCGGCATTTCTGCCGGAGCGAAGAAATGAACCGAGAGGAGGGAATGATGGCAGATCTGTCGTTCAAGAACGTCACGAAGAACTACGGCGCCGTCGTTGCCATCCCGGGTCTGACCGCAACCATCCGTGACGGTGATTTCGTGGCGCTGGTCGGGCCTTCTGGCTGCGGCAAGTCGACGACCTTGCGGATGATCGCGGGGCTGGAGGACATCACTTCGGGCACCATCGAAATTGGTGGTCGGGTGCTGAACGATCTCGATCCGAAGGACCGCAACATCGCCATGGTGTTTCAGAATTACGCGCTATACCCACATATGACGGTTGCGGAAAACATGGCTTTTGCGCTTCGCGTCGCGGGTATGCCCAAGGCCGAACGCTTGGCCAAAGCCCGCGCCGCTGCCACCATTCTGGGGCTGGAAGACATGCTTGACCGCTACCCCCGCCAACTTTCCGGCGGTCAGCGCCAGCGCGTCGCAATGGGCCGCGCCATTGTCCGCGATCCGGCCGTG
>JANOYK010000372.1:0-3012 GCA_031428855.1 Burkholderiales bacterium
ATGTCTTCGAGGCTGAGCATCTGGCGCATTTCGGTTTTGCCGGACGGGTCGCCCACCATCGCGGTGCCGCCGCCGACCAGACCCAACGGCTTGTGGCCGGCCCGCTGCAAATGCGCCATCGCCATGATCGGCACCAGCGAGCCGCAGTGGAGCGAGCTGGCGGTGGGGTCGAAGCCGATGTAGAAGGTGATTTTTTGCTGCTCCAACAGCGTGCGGGTGGCAGCGGCGTCGGCGGTTTGGGCGATAAAGCCGCGTTCGGTGAGGGTGTCGAATACGTTGGAAGGCATGGTGGCGGCAAAAGTGGGCTAAAGGGAGCGCGGGGTGCGTGGGGCTGGACTGAGGGGCGGGACTGACAGGACTTCCTGGCGGGAGTGGCGTAACACCGAGGCGGGACAACGCCAAAGCCAGTACCGGCAGCGGCTTGTGGGGGAGCCCTCTGGCGGGAAAGCCGGCAAAACCGCCAAATCGCTCCGCTTTGCTATACTCCGCCGCTTGCCATAAGACTAAACGCCAGCCCAGCGGCCAAAGACAGACCGGACAGACCGGACAGACCGGACAGACCGGACAGACCGGACAGACCGGACAGACAGCAGTCCGGCACTGGGCCGCTTCCCTCCAGCACACAAAATAACAAGGTGCGGAAAAAACGAGCGAGACGGAGACAGCGTGCAATTTGAGATTTTATCCCGCCTGACCCCAAAGCAAAAACGCCAGTTGCGTTTCTGCGCCCTTGTCTGCCTGATGTCGGGCGGCGCTTTCGCCACCCTGGGCGTGGTTGGCACCGATGTGCCGCCTGCCACGCCGCTGGCGCAGTCGCTGCAACTGAGCAACACCCACACCGTGAGCCTGGATGACGAAGCCCGTGGCGTGTTCCGTGAGGAGCGCGTGCAGCGCGGCGATACGCTGGCGAGTGTGCTGGCACGGCTCGGAGTGAGTGACACCGGCGCATTTCAGTATTTACGCGGCCACCCGGATGCGCGCGCCCTGACCAACAATCTGCGCCCTGGCCGCGCACTGCGCGCCGAGACCAATGCCGATGGCGCGCTGGTTAATTTGTCCTACTCACTTTCCCCCGCCGAGAGCGTCACTGTCACCCGTGCCGGGGACCTCTTTAGCACGAACAAGACCGCCTTGCAGGCGGAGCGCCGGGTCCACATGATGGGTGCGGATATCCGCAGTTCTCTTTTCGGCGCGGCTGATGCAGCCGGTCTGCCCGACAGCGTGACGACGCAGATTGCCGAAATTTTCTCGGGCGACATCGACTTTCACAAAGACATCCGCCGCGGCGACAGCTTCCGCGTGGTGTATGAAATGCTGTATCACGAAGGCGAGTTCGTGAAAGCTGGCCGGGTACTGGCGACCGAGTTCGTCAACAACGGCAAGACCTTTGCCGCAGTCTGGTACGAAAACCCGCAGGATGCCGAAGCGTCGGGCTACTACACCCCCGAAGGCAAAAACCTGCGCAAGGCGTTTTTGCGCTCGCCGCTTGAATTCTCCCGCGTCACCTCCGGTTTTGGCGGGCGCATGCATCCGATCCACAACACCTGGAAGCAGCACAACGGCGTCGACTACGGCGCGCCCAGCGGCACCCGCATCCGCGCCACCGGCGATGGCGTAATCGAATTTTCCGGCAAGCAAGGCGGCTATGGCAACGTGGTGGTGGTGCGCCATCAGGGGCGCTTCACCACGCTGTATGCCCACATGAGCGGCTTTGGCCCCGGCATGACCAAAGGCGCGCGCGTAAGCCAGGGTGACACCATCGGCTTTGTCGGCCAGACCGGCTGGGCCACCGGGCCGCACCTGCACTATGAATTCCGGGTCGCTGATGCAGCGGTCAATCCGCTCGCGATCACCCTGCCCGCTGCCTTGCCGCTCCATGCACAGCACCTGGCCGGTTTCAAGCTCAAGGCCGGGCCGCTGGCTACGCGCATAGCGCTGCTGCGCGAACGCGCGCCTGCGGGTGCCAGCGCAGCCGGTGCCAACTTCGAGTAAGGCACCCGCCGCCGGCGCTGCGCCTTGCGCGTGCCGGTCATTCTTTACAACCCGCGCGCCTGCCCCGCCTGCCCCGGAGGCCGGCACCGCGTTGCGCCTGGAACCGGCCCTTCTCGTGTCACTCACGCCCCCTCGCAGCCGCCTGTTCATCGGACTGATGTCGGGCACCAGCCTTGACGGCATTGATGCCGTGCTGGTCGATTTTGCTGCGGCACCCAATCAGCCGGACGTCCCCGGCTCCGGTATGCAGGACTTACCGGCTTCGCCTGTGACACCCCGCACCCTGGCGACGCACTACGCGCCGTTCGATGCGCCGCTGCGCGCCGCCCTCGATGGCTTGCAGGCCGCAGCCCACAACGACCTGGAGAACAGCGCGCTGGCGGCAAATGCGCTCGCGCGCGCCTATGCGGCTGCCGTGCAGGCGCTGCTGGCGAAGGCACAGGTAGACGCGGCGCTAGTGGAAGCGATTGGCGCGCACGGCCAGACCGTGCGCCACCGTCCGCAACAAGGCTTCACGATTCAACTGAACAATGCGGCCTTGCTGGCCGAGTTGACTGGCATCACGGTGGTAGCCGACTTTCGCAGCCGTGACATCGCCGCCGGCGGACAAGGTGCACCGCTGGTGCCGGCGTTTCATCAGGCGGTGTTTGGCGGGGCCGATACTGCATCCGGCCCAAATCGGGTCATTGTGAACATCGGCGGCATCGCCAATATCACGCATCTGTCGAGCGGGCCGGTCGCCGGGTTTGACACCGGGCCGGGCAATGTCTTGATGGATCTGTGGACACAGCGCCATCTCGGGCAGTCTTACGATGCTGGCGGCGCATGGGCCGCGAGCGGGAGAACATTGCCGGATTTGCTGGCCGGTTTACTGGCGGAACCGTATTTCCACCAGCCGCCCCCGAAAAGCACCGGCCGCGATCTGTTCCACGCTGCGTGGCTGGATCAACGGCTAACCGGCAAGGAGGAACCCGCCGACGTGCAGGCGACCCTGTGCGCGTTGACGGCGCGCAGCATCGC
>JANOYK010000373.1:0-3001 GCA_031428855.1 Burkholderiales bacterium
ACCTGTTTCAATTTGCCATCATGGGGGCGGCCCTCGTCACCTCAGTGGAGCACCGTGAAATGCCGCCGATCGGCTTGCTCAACATCGGTTCGGAAGAAATCAAGGGCAACGAGGCGGTCAAAGGCGCGGGCGAACTGCTGCGCGCTGCTGCTGCGCGCGGCGAGCTCAATTTTTTCGGCAATGTCGAGGGCAACGATATTTTCAAAGGCGAAGTCGACGTGGTGGTGTGCGACGGCTTTGTCGGCAACGTGGCGCTGAAAGCTGCTGAGGGCATGACGCAGATGATCGGCCGCAGTCTCAAGAGCGAGTTTGAGCGCAATGCGTTGACCAAATTGGCGGCGCTGTTTTCCCTGCCGGCCATCAACGCCTTCCGCCGCCGTTACGACCATCGCCGCTATAACGGCGCAACCTTGCTCGGTCTCAACGGCATCGTGGTCAAGAGCCACGGCTCGGCCGATGCCTATGGTTATGGCTGTGCGCTGGACCGCGCCTATCAGGCTGTCAAATCCGGTGTGCTGGCGGGCATCACCGGCCGTCTGGCGCACGCGGATTCGGCGCTCAAGTCGGCGGCCTGAGCGGCAGCCGCGCCGGCCAGCCCAGTCCCGCCCGCTGACGCTATCTGCCGTTGATGCCGGGCTGCGCGTGAGGAACCCAGGATGATCTATGCACGCATCACCGGCTCCGGCAGTTATTTGCCCGGCGCGCCGGTGAGCAACCGCGATCTGGTCGCGCGCGGCATCGACACTAGCGATGAGTGGATCGTCGAGCGCACCGGGATTCACAATCGCCATCTGGCCAGCGCTGCCCAAACCAGCAGTGATCTGGCATTGCCCGCTGCGCAGGCGGCGTTGCTGGCGGCGGGCGTTGACGCAGCCGAGGTTGATCTCATCATCGTCGCCACCTCCACGCCCGATTTTGTGTTTCCCAGCACTGCGTGCATTTTGCAGGCCAAGCTCGGCATCAAGCATTGTCCGGCGTTTGATGTGCAGGCGGTATGCAGCGGTTTTGTGTATGCGCTGGCGACGGCCGACAAATTCATTCAAAGCGGCCAGCACAAATGTGCGTTGGTAGTGGGCGCGGAAGTGTTTTCGCGCATTCTTGACTGGAACGACCGCGGCACCTGCGTGTTGTTTGGGGATGGGGCCGGAGCGGTGGTGCTGCAAGCGTCAGAGCGTCCCGGCATTCTCGCCTCGGCGCTGCATGCCGATGGCAGTTACGCCGGCATTCTTTCTGTGCCAGGCAACGTAAGCGGCGGCCAGGTGACGGGGGATCCGGTGTTGCGCATGGATGGTCAAGCGGTGTTCAAGTTTGCGGTGCGCGTGCTCGATGAAGTGGGGCGCGAGACTGCTGCCGCTGCCGGCGTCGCGCTGGACGCGATTGACTGGCTGATCCCGCATCAGGCCAATGTGCGGATACTGAACGCCACCGCCAAAAAACTCGGCATCCCGGCTGAACGCATGGTGGTGACGGTGAGTCATCATGGCAATACCTCGGCTGCATCGATTCCCCTCGCACTCGATCAATATGTGCGGTCGGGCCAGATTCAGGCAGGGCACAAGGTCATGCTTGAGGGGGTAGGGGGCGGCTTCACCTGGGGCGCGGTGCTGCTCGAATTTTAAAAGCACTCCCGGTTTTCCCGTCAGCTCGTGCAGCGGTTACGCACATTCATTTGGCTTCATCCGAAAGCAGAAAACAACTCTATGAAACTAGCCATCGTTTTCCCCGGACAAGGCTCGCAGTCGGCCGGCATGATGCAGGGCTTTGCGGGCAATGACACGGTCAAGCGCACCTTCGACGCAGCGGCGGGCGCACTCGGACAGGATTTGTGGACGCTGGTGGCTGATGGGCCGGCTGAAGCCCTCAATCAGACCGTCAATACCCAGCCAGTGATGCTGACTGCCGCTTACGCGATGTATTGCGCGTGGCTTGATGCAGGCGGGCCGCAAGCCGCTGTCATGGCGGGGCATAGTCTGGGCGAATACACGGCATTGACTGCCGCTGGCGCGCTCGCCTTTGCCGATGCCGTGCCGTTGGTGCGGTTCCGCGCACAGGCGATGCAGGACGCGGTGCCGGCCGGCGTGGGCGGCATGGCTGCGGTGCTCGGGCTCGATGATGATGCCGTGCGCGCGGTGTGTCTGGAGGCGGCGCAGGGCGAGATTGTCGAAGCGGTCAACTTCAATGCGCCATCACAGGTGGTGATTGCAGGCCACAAAACGGCGGTCGAACGTGCGTGTGTGATTGCCAAGGCCAAGGGGGCCAAACGGGCGCTGCCGCTGCCGGTGTCGGCACCGTTCCACGCGTCCTTGCTCAAACCCGCCGCAGACCAGCTGCGCGCGCGCCTCGCAGGCGTGGCCTTGATTAGTCCGCTGATCCCGGTGATTCACAACGTCGATGTTGCTCTGCATCCTGAGCCGGACGCGATCCGCCATGCGCTGGCGCTGCAGGCAGCCAGCCCGGTGCGCTGGGTCGAAACGGTGCAGAAGATGGTGCAGATGGACATCACACATGTGATCGAGATCGGTCCGGGCAAAGTGTTGCAGGGGCTGGTCAAGCGTATCGCGCCCACACTGCTGGCGCTGGCGGTGACCGATGCCGCGTCACTCAACACCACTTTGGAGGCGCTCAAATGAACGTCAAAACGTTGACAGGTCAAGTGGCGCTGGTTACCGGCGTCAGCCGCGGTATTGGTCAGGCGATTGCGGCGGCGCTGGGTGCCGAGGGTGCCACTGTGATCGGCACCGCGACAAGCGTCGCTGGCGCGGACGCCATCAGCGCCGCTTTGCAGGCGGCAGGTGTTGGCGGACGCGGCGCGGTGTTGAACGTGAACGAGGCTGGCCGCATTGATGCGCTGACTGCGGAAATCGCCAAGGAGTTTGGCGCGGTGTCGATCCTGGTCAACAACGCCGGCATCACCAAAGACACCCTCGCGATGCGCATGCGCGACGAAGACTGGGACGCCGTGCTGCAAACCAATCTGTCGGCGGTGTTCCGCTTGTCGCGC
>JANOYK010000374.1:0-2386 GCA_031428855.1 Burkholderiales bacterium
CTCGACGGCTGGCAACCCTGGTACGAAGACAAAGAGCGCGGTGTGTGCATGCAGTCGGGCCAGTACGATGGCTTGGCGCATGGGCCGGCCGTCGATGCGATTGCCGCTGACCTCGCGGCCAAAGGACTGGGCGAGAAAAAAATCCAGTTCCGCCTGCGCGACTGGGGCATCAGCCGCCAACGCTATTGGGGCACGCCGATTCCGATCATCCACTGCGGCGCTTGCGGCGTGGTGCCAGTGCCGGAAAAAGATTTGCCGGTGGTGCTACCCGAAGACCTGGTGCCCGATGGCAGCGGCAACCCGCTGGGCAAGGACGCGCGCTTTCTCAACGTCAAGTGCCCCGCCTGCGGCAAGGATGCAAAACGCGAGACCGACACGATGGACACCTTCATCGACTCGGCCTGGTACTACATGCGTTACACATCACCCAACAGCGCACCCAACAGCGCCTCTCCGGGCACACCCGGCAGCCCTGAAGCGATGGTCGATGCCCGCAACGACTACTGGATGCCGATGGATCAATACATCGGCGGCATCGAGCACGCAGTGCTGCATCTGCTCTACGCGCGCTTCTGGACCAAGGTGATGCGCGATCTTGGTCTGGTCAAATTCGACGAGCCCTTCACCAACCTGCTGTGCCAGGGCATGGTGGTGTGCGAAACGTTTTACCGCCAGGCGGCCGACGGCAAATACACCTGGATCAACCCGGCCGATGTTGACCTCACGTTCGATGATAAAGGCCGCCCGCTGTCAGCCGTCTCCAAACTCGACGGTGCGCCGGTGGTGATCGGCGGCACCGAGAAAATGGCGAAGTCGAAAAACAACGGCGTCGATCCGCAAGCCATCATCGACGCTTACGGTGCCGACACCGCACGCGTGTTCATGATGAACACCGCGCCGCCCGAGCAAATGCTCGAATGGAACGAAGACGGCGTCAAAGGCGCAAGCCGCTTTTTGCGCCGGGTCTGGGTCTACGCGCATGCGCAGCACGCGGCGCTGGCTGCGGGAGCAGTGCCGCTCAATGCGGCGCGCCTCGACCACACGCTGGCCAAAGCGCGGCGCGAGCTGCACGGCTTCATCCGCGATGCCAACCGCGACATCGCCAAGATTCAATACAACACCGTGGTCTCGTTCGCCATCAAAGTGCTCAACACGCTCGAAGGCGTGCAGGCCGCCACCAACGCCGATGCGCGCGAAGTCGTGCGCGAAGGTTTGTCGATGCTGCTGCGTCTGCTCAACCCGTTCGCCCCGCACATCACCCATGTGTTGTGGAAGGAACTGGGCTATCAGGGCGATCTGCTCGACGCGCAATGGCCAGTGGAAGACGCCAAGGCATTGCAATCGGACACGCTGGAGTTGATGTTGCAGGTCAACGGCAAACTGCGCGGCAGCATCGCCGTGCCAGCCAGCGCCGGCCAAGACGCCATCGAACAACTCGCCCTCGCCTCAGAAGCAGCGCAGCGCCACCTCGAAGGCCGCCCGCCGAAAAAAATCATCGTCGTCCCAGGCCGCCTCATCAACCTGGTCGTGTAAAAATAAATGGGGTCAGACCCCATTTATTTCCATTTATTTCAGACCGTGGAAATTCCGCATATGGCACTGCCCGCAAACCCTTGGTACAAGCCGGTCTTGGTGCTATGCCTGGCTGCAACCCTTGGTGGGTGCGGCTTTGCGCTCAGGGGCAGCGCCAATTTGCCGTATGCCTCGCTGTTCATTGATCTGCCCGCCAACAACGCCCTCGGTGCCGAGCTGGCGCGCAACTTGCGCGCGGGCACCAGCACCCGCATTGTCGAGCGGCGCAGCGAGGCGCAGGCGATTTTGCAGGCCAACGCCGAGAACCGCAGCAAAACCATTCTGTCACTCGGCAGCAGTGGCGCGGTGCGCGAGTTCCGCTTGAAATACAGCTTCGCCTGGCGCGTGATTGACCAGAACGGCACCGACATCGCCGCCCCCGGCAATCTGCTGATCGAGCGCGACTACTCGTTCAACGACAATCAGGTGCTGGCCAAAGAGAGTGAAGAAGCCCTGCTCTACCGCGACATGCAAACCGACATGGTGCAGCAGGTGATGCGCCATCTGGCTGCAGCGAGTCCGGCTGCGGGCAGCGCTGCCGGGGCAACCGCCCCCTCTGGCAGTGCCTCTGCCGCTCCCACCGTAAAACCCGCAGCCCCCGCCCGATAAGGCAGCCGCCGGTGCAACTCTCGCCCGAGCAACTCGACACCCATCTGGCGAAAACCCTCGCGCCGCTCTACGCCGTCACCGGCACCGAGGAGTTGCGCGCCCTCGAAGCGGCCGATGCAATCCGCGCGCGTGCCAAAGCGGCCGGCTTTACCGACCGCAAGATTTATTCGGCGGGCGCGTATTTCGACTGGGGCCAGATCAAGGC
>JANOYK010000375.1:0-8331 GCA_031428855.1 Burkholderiales bacterium
TTCGCTCGCCTTGTACGCGCGCCTGAACCGCTATGGCTTTTTGGAAACGCCGTATCGCCGGGTGGTCAACCACAAGGTCACCAACGAGATCGACTATCTGTCAGCGATTGAAGAAGGCCGCTACGTGATTGCCCAGGCCAACGCAGGTCTGGACAAAAACGGCCGGTTGACGGATGAGCTGGTGACGTCGCGTCACAAGGGCGAGACGATTCTGTCGGCGGCAGACAAGATTGAATACATGGACGTAGCACCGGGACAGATCGTGTCGGTGGCAGCCTCGCTGATTCCGTTCCTGGAACACGACGACGCCAACCGCGCGCTGATGGGTTCGAACATGCAGCGTCAGGCCGTGCCCTGCCTGCGCGCCGAGAAGCCGTTTGTCGGCACCGGCATTGAGCGCACCGTGGCGGTGGACTCAGGCACGACGGTGCAGGCGCTGCGTGGCGGCAATGTCGATTACGTCGATGCCGGCCGGGTCGTAATCCGCGTCAACGACGACGAAACGGTCGCGGGTGAAGCCGGTGTCGATATTTACAACCTCATCAAATACACCCGTTCCAACCAGAACACCAACATCAACCAGCGCCCGATCGTCAAGGCGGGTGACAAAGTGTCCAAAGGCGATGTGATTGCCGATGGCGCGTCAACCGACCTGGGCGAACTGGCGCTGGGCCAGAACATGCTGGTCGCGTTCATGCCGTGGAACGGCTACAACTTTGAAGATTCGATCCTGATCTCCGAGCGTGTCGTCGCGGAAGACCGCTACACCTCGATTCACATCGAAGAATTGAATGTGGTGGCACGCGATACCAAGCTCGGTTCCGAAGAAATCACGCGTGACATCTCGAACCTGTCAGAAGGCCAGCTGGGCCGCTTGGACGAGTCGGGCATTGTCTACATCGGCGCGGAAGTGCAGGCCGGCGATGTGCTGGTCGGCAAGGTGACGCCGAAGGGCGAAACCCAGTTGACGCCGGAAGAAAAGTTGTTGCGCGCGATCTTCGGTGAAAAGGCGAGCGATGTGAAAGACACGTCGCTGCGCGTCTCTTCGGGTATTGCCGGTACCGTGATTGACGTGCAGGTGTTCACGCGCGAAGGCATCGAGCGCGACAAGCGTGCGCAGTCGATCATCGACGACATGCTCAAGAGCCACAAGCAGGACTTGGCCGACCAGATGCGGATTGTCGAAAACGACACCTTCGCCCGGATCGAGCGCATGTTGAACGGCAAGGTTGCCAACGGCGGCCCGAAAAAATTGGCCAAGGGTGCCAAGGTCACCAAAGAGTATTTGGCCGATCTGGAGCGTTATCACTGGTTCGACATTCGCCTCGCGAATGAAGAGTCGGCCGGGCAACTGGAACAGTTGAAAGATGGCCTGGCGCAAAAGCGGGTGCAGTTTGATCAGGCGTTTGAAGAGAAGAAAAAGAAGCTGACCCAAGGCGACGAACTGCCGCCGGGTGTCATTAAAATGGTCAAGGTCTACTTGGCAGTGAAACGCCGTCTTCAGCCTGGCGACAAGATGGCCGGACGTCACGGTAACAAGGGTGTGGTGTCGCGCATTGTGCCGGTCGAAGACATGCCGCACATGGCCGATGGCACGCCAGTGGACATCGTGCTCAATCCGCTCGGTGTGCCATCGCGGATGAACGTCGGTCAGATTCTCGAAGTGCATTTGGGCTGGGCCGCGCGCGGCATCGGCCAGCGCATTGAGGAGATGCTCAAAGCCCAGCGCAAGGTGATGGATGTGCGCAAATATCTGGAGAAGTTGTACAACTCCAGCGGCAAGCAGGAAGACCTCGCGCAGTTCTCGGACGATGAAGTGCTGGATCTGGCGCGCAATCTCACCCGTGGCGTGCCGTTTGCCACCCCGGTGTTCGACGGCGCCAACGAAGAAGAAATTCGCGCCATGCTCGATCTGGCGTATCCGGATGAGTTCGCTAAACCACGCGGCTTCACTGCCACCAAGACCCAGGTCATGCTGGTCGATGGCCGCACTGGCGAAGCATTCGAGCGTCCCGTCACGGTCGGTTACATGCACGTGCTCAAACTGCACCACTTGGTTGATGACAAGATGCACGCGCGCTCGACCGGCCCGTACAGCCTCGTCACCCAGCAGCCGCTCGGC
The DNA here is from genome assembly GCA_031428855.1 of Burkholderiales bacterium. Classification (GTDB taxonomy): domain Bacteria; phylum Pseudomonadota; class Gammaproteobacteria; order Burkholderiales; family JAEUOS01; genus CANJDH01. Next base: position 2,123 of record JANOYK010000375.1, read on the forward strand.
GGCAAGGCCCAGTTCGGCGGCCAGCGTTTTGGCGAGATGGAGGTGTGGGCGCTCGAAGCCTATGGCGCGTCTTACACCCTGCAGGAAATGCTCACCGTCAAATCAGACGACGTGCAGGGCCGCACCAAGGTCTACGAAAACATTGTCAAGGGTGACCACAAGATCGAGGCCGGCATGCCGGAGTCGTTCAACGTGCTGGTCAAGGAAATCCGTTCGCTCGCGATCGACATCGATCTCGAACGCCACTAATCTCACCGGAGTGACACAAACATGAAAGCCCTGCTCGATCTGTTCAAGCAAGTCACCCAGGAAGAAGAGTTCGATGCGATTCGCATTGGCTTGGCTTCCCCCGAGAAGATCCGTTCGTGGTCCTACGGCGAGGTCAAAAAACCCGAGACCATCAACTACCGCACCTTCAAGCCCGAGCGCGATGGCCTGTTCTGCGCCAAGATTTTTGGCCCGATCAAGGACTATGAGTGTCTGTGCGGCAAGTACAAGCGATTGAAGCACCGCGGCGTGATCTGCGAAAAATGCGGCGTCGAAGTGACGTTGCAAAAAGTGCGCCGCGAGCGAATGGGCCACATCGAGTTGGCCTCGCCGACCGCCCACATCTGGTTCCTCAAGTCACTGCCAAGCCGTCTGGGCATGGTGCTTGACATGACGCTGCGGGACATTGAGCGCGTGCTCTATTTCGAAGCCTATGTTGTGACCGACCCCGGCATGACCGAGAGTCTCAAGCGCTGCCAGTTGCTGACCGAGGACGACTACCTCGCCAAGGTCGAGGAGTTTGGCGACGATTTCAGTGCCAGCATGGGTGCCGAGGGCATTCGCTCGCTGCTGCGGTCACTCGACCTTCCGCACGAAGCGGAGACGCTGCGCAAAGATTTGGAAAAGACCGGCTCCGAGGCCAAGATCAAGAAGTATGCGAAGCGCCTCAAAATCATTGAGGGCTTCCAGAAATCCGGCATCAAGCCCGAATGGATGGTGCTTGAAGTGCTGCCGGTGCTGCCGCCGGACCTGCGCCCGCTGGTACCGCTTGATGGCGGACGTTTCGCCACCTCGGACCTGAACGATCTGTACCGCCGTGTCATCAACCGCAACAACCGGCTGAAGCGCCTGCTCGAACTCAAAGCGCCCGAAATTATCGTGCGCAACGAGAAGCGCATGCTGCAAGAAGCGGTCGATTCGCTGCTCGACAATGGCCGCCGCGGCAAGGCCATGACCGGTGCCAACAAGCGTGCGTTGAAATCGCTGGCCGACATGATTAAAGGCAAAGGCGGCCGGTTCCGCCAGAACCTGCTCGGCAAGCGCGTCGACTACTCTGGCCGTTCGGTCATCGTGGTTGGCCCGCAACTCAAATTGCATCAGTGTGGCCTGCCCAAGAAAATGGCGCTCGAACTGTTCAAACCCTTCATTTTCAACAAGCTCGAATTACAGGGCACGGCTACCACCATCAAGGCGGCCAAGAAGCGCGTCGAACAAGAGTCGCCCGAGGTGTGGGACATTCTTGAAGAGGTGATTCGCGAGCACCCTGTGATGCTGAACCGGGCACCAACCCTGCATCGCCTCGGCATCCAGGCGTTCGAGCCGGTGCTGATCGAAGGCAAGGCGATCCAGTTGCACCCTCTCGTGTGCGCCGCCTTCAATGCCGACTTTGACGGCGACCAGATGGCGGTTCACGTGCCACTGTCACTCGAAGCGCAGATCGAAGCGCGCACCCTGATGCTCGCCTCCAACAACATCATGTTCCCGGCCAACGGCGAGCCGTCGATTGTGCCGTCGCAGGACATCGTGCTCGGCTTGTATTACGCCACGCGCGAGCGCATCAACGGCGTGGGCGAAGGCATTGTGTTCTCCGATCTGATGGAGGTGCAGCGCGCGGTTGACAACAAGCAGGTGGAACTGCAGGCGCGCGTGTCGGTGCGGATTCGCGAATTCGACATCGACAAAGTCACCGGCACCCGCACTGCCAAGGTTACCCGCTACAAGACCACGGCGGGCCGCGCCCTGCTGTCAGAAATTCTGCCAGCCGGTTTGCCGTTTGAACTGATTAACAAGTCGTTGAAGAAAAAAGAAATCTCGCGTTTGATTAACGCCTCGTTCCGCCGTTGCGGCTTGCGTGAAACCGTGATTTTTGCCGACAAGCTGATGCAGTCGGGATTCCGTCTTGCCACGCGCGCCGGCATTTCGATTGCGATGGACGACATGCTGGTGCCGCCGGCCAAGCACGACATCATTCGCAAAGCCGAAACCGAGGTCAAGGAAATCGAAGCGCAGTACACCTCGGGTCTGGTCACGCAAGGCGAGCGCTACAACAAGGTGGTGGACATCTGGGGCCGCGCTGGCGACCACGTGGGCAAGGCCATGATGGAGCAGCTTGGCACCGAGGAAACGATTGACCGCCATGGCAAGAAAGTGCGCCAGGAGTCGTTCAATTCGATCTACATGATGGCCGACTCTGGTGCGCGCGGTTCCGCCGCGCAGATCCGCCAGCTGGCCGGCATGCGCGGCCTGATGGCCAAACCGGATGGCTCGATCATTGAAACCCCGATCACGGCCAACTTCCGTGAAGGCCTGAACGTGTTGCAGTACTTCATCTCGACCCACGGTGCCCGTAAAGGCCTGGCCGATACCGCGTTGAAGACCGCCAACTCGGGCTATCTGACCCGCCGTTTGGTGGATGTCACACAGGATCTGGTGGTGATCGAAGATGATTGCGGCACCTCCAACGGCGCGACCATGAAAGCTCTGGTCGAAGGCGGCGAAGTGATCGAGTCCTTGCGCGAACGTATTTTGGGCCGCGTCACGGCCGCCGATGTCACCCACCCGGAAACGCAAAATGTGTTGTACGCGACCGGCTACCTGCTCGACGAGGACGCGGTAGAGATGATTGAGGCGCTCAGCATCGACGAAGTGCGCGTGCGCACGCCGCTGACCTGCGATACCCGCTACGGCTTGTGCGCGAGCTGCTACGGGCGCGATCTGGGCCGCGGTTCGATGATTAATATTGGTGAAGCAGTCGGTGTGATTGCCGCGCAGTCGATCGGCGAGCCGGGCACCCAGCTCACCATGCGCACCTTCCACATCGGCGGCGCGGCATCGCGTGCGGCCGCGGCCTCCACGGTCGAATCGAAATCGAATGGCGTGATCCGCTTTACCGCGACCATGCGTTACGTGACCAATGTCAAAGCCGAGAAGATTGTGATTTCGCGCTCGGGCGAAGTGCTGGTGACCGACGACAATGGCCGTGAGCGCGAGCGTCACAAAGTTCCGTATGGCGCGACCTTGACGGTGGCCGATGGCAAGACTGTCAAAGCCGGCGGCATCCTCGCCAATTGGGATCCGCATACCCGCCCGATCATTACCGAATACGCGGGCACGGTGAAGTTCGAGAACGTCGAAGAAGGTGCAACCGTCGCCAAGCAAATGGACGAAGTTACTGGTCTTTCAACGCTGGTGGTGATCGATCCGAAGCGCTCGATGTCGGCCAAGTCGAAAGGCGTGCGCCCGCAGGTCAAGCTCATTAACGACCGTGGCGAGGAGGTGAAAATCGCAGGTACCGATCACTCGGTCACCATTTCCTTCCAGGTCGGCTCTTTGATTACGGTCAAAGATGGCCAGGCGGTGGGCGTGGGTGAGGTGCTGGCGCGGATTCCGCAAGAGTCGTCCAAAACCCGTGACATCACTGGCGGTTTGCCGCGCGTGGCGGAACTGTTCGAGGCGCGCGCGCCCAAAGATGCGGGCATGATGGCCGAAGTGACCGGCACCTCTTCGTTTGGCAAAGACACCAAAGGCAAGCAGCGTCTGGTCATTACCGATCTGGAAGGCGTGGCCCATGAGTTCCTGATCGCCAAAGACAAGCAGGTGCTGGTGCATGACGGCCAGGTGGTGAACAAGGGCGAGATGGTGGTGGACGGCCCGGCTGATCCGCACGACATTCTGCGTCTGCAAGGCGTCGAAGCGCTGGCGCGCTACATCACTGACGAAGTGCAGGATGTGTACCGTCTGCAGGGCGTCAAGATCAACGACAAGCATATTGAAGTGATCGTGCGCCAGATGCTGCGCCGGGTACAGATCGCCGATGCGGGTGACACCAAGTACATCACCGGTGAACAAGCTGAGCGCTCCGACCTGCTTGACGAGAATGATCGCGTGATTGCGGACGGCGGCCGCCCGGCTACGTTCGAGCATTTGCTGCTGGGTATTACCAAGGCGTCGCTGTCTACCGACTCCTTTATCTCTGCGGCGTCGTTCCAGGAAACCACGCGCGTCCTCACTGAGGCCGCGATCATGGGCAAACGGGACGAATTGCGCGGCTTGAAGGAAAACGTGATTGTCGGCCGTCTGATCCCGGCCGGCAGCGGCATGGCGTTCCACAAGGCGCGCCGCAACAAAGAGAACGAAGCGGCTGAAGCGGTATTCGAGACTGAAGGCACCGAACCAGCGGCCGAAACCGCAGAAGCGGCTGCCTGATCCAAGCAGTTCTGATACAACGCACTGGCCACGACCAAGAAAAGCACGAAAAGTGCATAAAAGTGGCCCGCGCATTGACAGGATTGCCAAAAAGCATTACCATCCCAAGTCTTTGTTTGCTCTCGCCAATCGCAGCGAGTGCGGTTTATAAAATACGGAATCAACATGCCAACCATTAATCAATTGGTGCGCCAGGCGCGCCAGGCGCCTAAGACCAAAAGCAAGGTCCCGGCGATGCAGCGCAGCCCGCAAAAACGCGGCGTCTGCACGCGCGTCTACACCACGACGCCGAAAAAACCGAACTCAGCCCTGCGTAAGGTTGCCAAAGTGCGCCTGACCAACGGCTTCGAGGTCATTTCTTACATCGGTGGCGAAGGCCACAATCTGCAAGAACACTCGGTGGTGCTGATTCGCGGCGGCCGGGTCAAAGACTTGCCTGGTGTGCGTTATCACATGGTGCGCGGTTCACTTGACACGCAAGGCGTCAAGGATCGCAAGCAGTCCCGTTCCAAATACGGCGCTAAGCGCCCTAAAGCCGCATAAAGGTAAAGGTGAGCCATGCCCCGTCGTCGTGAAGTTCCCAAACGTGACATCCTGCCGGATCCGAAATTCGGCAGTGTTGATGTCGCCAAGTTTGTCAATGTGTTGATGTTTTCCGGCAAGAAGTCGGTGGCTGAGCGCACCATTTATGGCGCGCTCGATCAGATCACCAAAAAATCCGGAAAAAATGCGCTCGAAGTGTTTGGCACGGCGCTGACCAACGCCAAGCCAATGGTGGAAGTCAAGAGCCGCCGCGTCGGTGGGGCCAACTATCAGGTGCCGGTTGAGGTGCGTCCGATCCGCCGTATGGCGTTGGCGATGCGCTGGCTGCGCGAGGCAGCGCATAAGCGTTCCGAAAAATCGATGGGTCAGCGGCTTGCCAACGAATTGATGGAGGCCTCGGAGGGGCGTGGCGGCGCGGTTAAAAAGCGGGATGAGGTGCATCGCATGGCTGAGGCGAACAAGGCTTTCTCGCACTTTCGCTTCTAACGCCTGTTTCCGTTTTTCCGCACAGGCGCCGCTTTCAAAAAGCGGCGCTTTTGCTTCACGCAGTTGCCGCAGTTGTATTTTGTGCTGGGGTTTCAGAATTTTTCCGCCGTGACATGTGTCTGACACGGCTTGATCTTTAAGAAAGAGGTGCTCAAGTGGCTCGCAGGACTCCTATCGAACGGTATCGCAATATCGGTATTTCCGCGCACATTGACGCGGGCAAAACCACCACGACCGAGCGCATTCTTTTTTATACCGGCGTTAGCCACAAGATCGGTGAAGTCCATGATGGCGCGGCCACCATGGACTGGATGGAGCAGGAGCGCGAGCGCGGCATCACGATCACCTCAGCCGCCACCACCTGCTTCTGGAAGGGGATGGACAGTACCTATCCCGAGCACCGCATCAACATTATCGACACCCCTGGGCACGTCGATTTCACCATCGAAGTGGAGCGCTCCATGCGTGTGCTTGACGGCGCATGCATGGTCTATTGCGCGGTGGGTGGGGTGCAGCCGCAGTCTGAAACCGTGTGGCGTCAAGCCAATAAGTACAAAGTGCCGCGCCTGGCGTTCGTCAACAAGATGGACCGCACCGGCGCGAACTTTTTTAAAGTGTATGACCAGATGCGCGCGCGTCTGAAGGCGAACCCGATTCCGCTGCAAATCCCGATTGGCGCAGAAGACACGTTCCAAGGCGTGATTGAC
>JANOYK010000376.1:0-3914 GCA_031428855.1 Burkholderiales bacterium
ACCTTTTTCTGGAGACAGCATGGACAAACACATTGGATTCATTGGTCTGGGCAACATGGGCGGGCCGATGGCGTCGCGCCTGCTCGCGGCCGGCTATCAGCTCACGGTGTGCGATGTGCGCAAAGAGGCGGTCGATGCGCTCGTGGCCAAGGGCGCGCGCGCTGCAGCCTCGCCAGCGGCGGTGGCCAGTGCAGTCGAGACGGTGCTGGTGAGTCTGCCGGACCCGGCGATTGTGCGCAAGGTGTTGCTCGGTGCCGATGGCGTGATCGCCGGTACCAAGGTCAAGACCGTGCTCGACCTCTCCACCACTGGTGCCACCGCAGCGCGTGAACTCACGGCAGCGCTCGCGGTCAAGGGCATTACCGGCATCGATTCACCGGTCAGCGGCGGCGTGGCCGGTGCGGTCAAGGGCACACTGGCCGTCATGTATGCCGGCCCCAAAGCCTTGTTCCCGGCGCTCGAACCGATGCTCAAAACCTTCGGCCCGGTATTTTTTATCGGCGAGCAAGCCGGCATGGGCCAGACCATGAAACTGGCCAACAACCTGCTCTCGGCCGCGGCGATGGCAGCCACCGCCGAAGCCTTGGCGTTCGGCGTCAAGGCCGGTCTCGATCCGGCCATGATGATTAGTGTCATCAACGCCGGCAGTGGCCGCTCGACCGCCTCCGAAGGAAAATTTCCCAAGGCAGTTTTGACGCGCTCGTTTGATTTCGGTTTCACCACCGCCCTGATGTACAAGGACGTGAAGCTGTGCCTCGAAGAAGCGGCAGCAGCCAACGTGCCGATGCCGGTGGGCCTCGCAGTGCGCGGCCAATGGCAGCGCACCTTCGACGAGATCGGCGGCGACAAGGACTTCACCACCATCGCGCAGATGGTCGAGCGCAGCGCCGGTGTGGAAATCAAACCGCGTTGATGCATGACGCCGCCAGTTGAAATCGGGGTAATGTCCACGGTTGCCTTCAAGGACGCTTACCTTGCGTTGCTGCCGGCCTTCGAGCGCGCCTCCGGCCACAAGGTGGTGACGCAATGGGTGCCGACAGTCGAAGTGTTACGCCGCATCAAGGCTGGTGAAGCAGTGGATGTCGTGTTGATGGCGGCGAGCGGCATCGAAGACCTCACCACAGCCGGCAAGATCGTGACGGGCAGCGCCACGCCGTTTGTAAAGTCAGGTATCGGAATCGCCGCGCGCGCGGGCGCGCCGGTGCCTGATGTAAGCTCGACAGAGGCCTTCAAGCGCACCCTGCTCGCGGCCAAGTCCATCGCTTACTCGACCGGGCCGAGCGGCAATTATCTGGCGGGATTGTTCGAGCGCATCGGTATTGCTGCCCAGATCAAGGCCAAGACGCAGACTATTCAGGGCATGCCAGTGGGTGACGTGGTGGCGCGCGGCGATGCCGAGATCGGCTTTCAGCAGATTCCGGAAATCCTGCCGGTGAAAGGGATTCAATATCTTGGCCCGCTGCCGCCCGAGATTCAATACACCACCGTGTTCGCAGCGGGGATTCACGCGTCAGCCAAACAAGCCGGGGCAGCGCAGGCGTGGGTGGATTTTTTGAAGACCCCGGAAGCGGCAGCGCTGTATAAAAAGTTTGAAATGGAACCAGGCTGATGGCTAGAGAAGTCCTGTCCATGCGCCTTTTCAGCCCTATATGCCTCTAATGCCGCTCCCACCAAGGGTTTCCGGGCGATGCCTGTTTCCATTTTGGACAGCAGTGTTTTGGGCTGCAGCGTTATGGCTGGCGAGCGCCGTGCTGATCGTTGCGCCCGTCCAAGCGGCGGAACTCACCGTGCTCAGCGGCAATGGCGCGAAGGCTGCGGTCACTGAACTGGCGGCGCGGTTTGAGCGCGCCACCGGCCACACAGTGTCGATTCATTTTGAAGTCAACCCGGTCGTGCGCAAGCGCATCGAAGGCGGTGAAGCGTTTGATGTCGCAGTGCTCAATCCGCCAGTGCTCGATGCGCTGATCGCACAGGGCAAGGTGGCGGGCAGCACGCGCGCCGTGTTCGGGCGCAGCGGCATCGGCATGGCGGTGCGCGCCGGTGCGGCCAGCAACGCGCGAGAACCAGACGCGGCACGTGCGCGGGTGCAGTATCTGGCTGCACCGTCCAATGTGCCGGTGCTGGGGGCGTTTGGCGTTGAACCCTGATACCGCGCCGCGCGCCGGCTTGACCCCTTACGCGGGTCTCACACCCGATGTGGCACTCGATGCCTTAGAGAGCCTCGGCCTGCCCTGCACCGGCGGCCTGCTCGCGCTCAACTCCTACGAGAACCGCGTGTATCAAGTCGGCATTGACGGCAGCGCGCCGGTGATCGCGAAGTTCTACCGCCCTGGCCGTTGGAGCGACGCGCAGATTCTGGAAGAGCATGCGTTCGTCGCCGAGCTGGTCGAGCGTGAAATCCCGGTGGTGGCGGCCACCGCGTTTGCTGGCAAGACCTTGCACAACTTCGCCGGATTCCGCTTCGCAGTGTTCCCGCGCAAGAGCGGGCGCGCGCCGAACCTGGACGACAAGTCCGTGCTCGAATGGCTCGGGCGCTTCATGGGGCGCATCCACGCCATCGGTGCGCTCACACCGTTTGTGGAGCGGCCTGCGCTCACTATTGAAACGTTCGGGTTCGAGCCGCGCGACTGGCTGCTCGCGCATGACTTCATCCCGCCCAATTTGAAGCAGACGTGGCGCAGTGTGGTGGCGCAAGCGCTTGACGACGTGGCGCGTTGTTATGCGCGGGCCGGCAAGGTCAATACCATTCGCCTGCACGGTGATTGCCACATCGGCAATGTGTTGTGGAGCGAAGCGGCGCGCGCCGATGGCAATGTGGCGGCGGTACCCGGTGGCCCGCACTTCGTCGACTTCGACGACGCGCGCAATGGCCCGGCGATTCAGGATCTGTGGATGCTGTTCCCGTCCGACAAGACCGAGCGCAAACCCTTGGTGGATGCAGTTCTTCGGGGATATGAAGATTTTTGCGAATTCGATGACCGCGAACTGGGCTTGATCGAAGCGCTGCGCACGCTGCGCCTGTTGCATTACGCGGCGTGGCTGGCGCGGCGCTGGGACGACCCCGCCTTTCCGGCGGCGTTTCCGTGGTTCAACACCCAGCGCTATTGGGAAGAGCGGGTGCAGGAACTGCGCGAACAGATCGGGTTGATGCAAGAACCCGAGTCGAAACAAACCTGAGCGCGTCTACTCGGCCTTGATGTTGTTGGCCTTGATGACGCGCGCCCAGGGTTCGGTCTCGGTGCGGATCAAATCACCGAGGCGCTCGGGCGCGCCGCCAACGATACGCAAGCCCGAGTCTTCGAGCCGTTTTTTGACGCGCGGATTTTGCAACGCGGTGACGGTCTTGGCGTATTGAAAATCGGCGAAGCGCACGCCCGCACCATCAAACCCGGCGTCGCGAATCATCGCGAATCATCGCGAGTTTTTCGTCGAGCGTCCACTCAAGCCGGTCGGGGCGGCGGCGTTCCATCGCCCAGAGGGATTGATACACCAGGAAGCGTTGCGCCACGCCCGGCTCCTAGAAGATCACCACACTGCGGATCGATTCGCCCGAGTGCATCAGGTCGAACCCCTTGTTGATGTCGTTGAGCGGCATGGTGTGGGTAATCAGATCATCAATGTTGATCTTGCCGTCCATGTACCAATCCACAATCTTTGGCACATCGGTGCGGCCGCGCGCGCCGCCGAAGGCGGTGCCTTTCCAGGTGCGCCCGGTGACGAGCTGGAATGGCCGGGTCTTGATCTCCTGCCCAGCCCCGGCCACACCGATGATGACCGACACGCCCCAGCCGCGATGGCAGCATTCGAGCGCTTGCCGCATTACGTCTACATTGCCGATGCATTCGAAGCTGTAGTCGGCACCGCCGCCGGTGAGTTCGACCAGATGGGCCACCAGATCGCCGCCGACGTCTTTG
>JANOYK010000377.1:0-7675 GCA_031428855.1 Burkholderiales bacterium
CAGCCAAACCCGCAGCCAAACCGGCGGCCAAAGCAGCCGGCAAGGCCAAGAAAAAATAGGAGGCCGCGATGAGCGCTGACGCTCCCGTCCGGGACACCGCTGCCGTGATGCTTGACGCGCACGACTTGCCGGCGTTTTGCCCGAACAAGACGATGGCCTTGTGGAACCAGCACCCCAAGGTGTTTCTCGACGTGGCCACCACCGGTGAGGCTGCCTGCCCTTATTGCGGCACGGTGTACCGCCTCAAGGGCGGCGCGGCCAAGCACGGCCACTGATGGCCGCACCCAAGGTCGCCGTGGCCGGGTTTGTCTGCGTGCTTGATGCCCGCTGGCTGCGCATGTTTGCCCCAGCGCCCGCCGCAGCGTTTTCACCCAGCAGCGCCCTTTCATGAAACTCATCATCCTCGACCGCGACGGCGTCATCAACGAGGACTCCGACCTCTATATCAAGAGCGCTGCCGAGTGGCGGCCCTTGAAGGGTGCGGCCGAGGCGATTGCGCGCCTCAACCATGCTGGCTACCGCGTCGCGGTCGCGACCAACCAAAGCGGCATCGGGCGTGGCCTGTTTGACATGGCGACGCTGAACCTGATGCACGACAAAATGCACAAGGTAGTGGCGCAGGCGGGCGGGCGGATTGACGCGGTGTTTTTCTGCCCGCACAGGGACGACGATAAATGCACCTGCCGCAAACCCAAGCCCGGCATGCTGCTCGACATCGCGCAGCGCTTCAATGTCGATCTCAAAGACGTGCCCTGCGTTGGCGACGCGGTGCGTGACATGCAGGCCGGTGCGCAAGCCGGGTGTGAACTGGTGCTGGTCAAAACCGGCAAGGGTATGAAAACCATTGCCGCCGGCGGTTTGCCGGCCGGCACGCAGGTGTTTGATGATCTGCCCGCCGTCGCGGCGCATTACTGTGCGTAACGCTGCCGTGCGTCACGCCGCTGTGCATAACACTGCGCGCTGATGCTGCTGCTGCGCTCACTCCTTTATCTGGTGTTCCTGTTCGTCACGGTCGCACCGTGGGGGCTGATGTCGTGTCTGGTGTTTCCGCTGCGCATGCCGCAGCGCTATCTGCTCATCACCTGGTGGACCACGATAGCGATCTGGGGTGCCAGGCACATTGTTGGCATCAACTACCAGGTGCTGGGTCTGGACAACATTCCTGACCGCAAAAAAAACGGCGGCGTGATTTTTCTCGCCAAGCACCAGTCGCGTTACGAGACCCTGTTGTTTCGCAGCCTGTTTCAATACATGTGCTACGTTTACAAACGCGAGCTGCACTGGGTGCCGTTTTTCGGCTGGGGTATTGCGCTGTGTGACATGATTCCGATTGACCGCGCCAAGGGCAAGCAGGCGCTCGATCAGGTCGCCGACGTGGGCGGCAAGAAATTGCGCGAGGGCTGGAACATGATTATGTTTCCCGAGGGCACGCGGGTTGATCCGGGCCACAAGAAACGCTACAGGATCGGCGGCACCTATCTTTCAGTGGCGACGCGGGTGCCGGTGGTGCCGGTTGCGCACAACGCCGGCGACGTCTGGCCGCGCGGCAAATGGACCAAGCGGCCCGGCACGGTCACGGTATCGATTGGCGCGCCGATTTATCCCGGCGACATGACGGCCGAGCAGCAGATGGTCAAAGTGGAGGCGTGGATCGAAGCCGAAATGCGCGCGCGCTTTCCGCATCAATACGCCGGCGCGGGAGCAAAGCAGACCACCACGTTTATGCCAGTAGACGAGACTGGCGCTGGCGCTGCTGCGGCTGGGTCCGCCGCCGCCGCTGGCGGCGCGGATACTGTGAACGGTGCGAACAGTGCGAACACCGCCGCCACGGCCGGTGCGCCGCGCAGCCGCTAACGCGCGCTTGCCCCCACACCCGCCATGTTCGGTCTGCCCCAGCTTGAGTTGCCGTTTTTCTGGCCCAAGACGCGGACCAACACGCAGACCACGACGCCGGCCGCCACCGGTAACGGCGTTAACAATCCAGCCGGTACCATCCCCAAGAGTGGCTCCAGGAGCGGCTCTCCCGGATCGATCCTTGAAGAACCGCGCCAGATCAGCCTCGGCGGGCAAGTGGTCAGTTACAACGTGCGCCGCTCGGCCAAGCGCCGCACGCTTGGCTTGCAGATCGACACGCGCGGCCTGCGTGTCGCCGCGCCACCCAAGGCGCGCCAGAGCGACATCGACAAACTGATTCATGCCAACGCGCGCTGGGTGCTGACCAAACTCAAAGAGTGGCAGCGGCCCGAACATCAGGCCAGGCGCGCCTGGATGCCGGGCGATGCGCTGCCCCTGCTCGGCGCGCTGCGCCCGCTGCGCATTGCGCCCGGGCGCGCGGGCTTGGCCAAGTTTGACGATGCGCTGATCCTCACCGTGCCGCAGCCGGACGACGAAGCGGCGCTGCGCACGCGCCTGCGCGACGCATTGAAGATCGAAGCGCGCGCCTGGTTCGCGCCGCGCCTGGCGCACTACGCAGACCTGTACGGCGTGGCGCTGCCGGCGCTGCGTCTGTCGCAAGCGGCCACGCGCTGGGGCTCGTGCGCACGTGACCGCGACGGCGCGCACCGCGTCTCACTCAACTGGCGCATGATTCATTTCGACGCGCGTCTGATCGACTATGTGGTGGCACACGAAATTGCCCACGTCAAACACATGCACCACGGCCCGCGTTTTTGGGGCGCGGTGGCAAAGCTGTATCCTGACTACGTGAACGCGCGCGACGAGATCAAACGGCGCGCGCTGGAACTGCCTGACATCTGACCGCACCCCTCACCCGCTTTTCACCCGCCTCTCACCTCCAAGGAACCACCATGCCAAGAATGCTCCACACCATGCTGCGCGTCGGCGACCTGAAACGCTCGGTCGATTTTTATACCCGCGTGATGGGCATGAAGCTGCTGCGCGAAACCGACCGCCCCGACCAAAAATATTCACTCGCCTTCGTCGGCTACGACACCGAAGACAAAACCGCCGTGATCGAGCTGACCTACAACTACGGCACCGACAAATACGACATGGGCAGCGCCTTCGGTCATGTCGCCATCGCGGTGGACGATTGCTACAAGACTTGCGATGCAGTCAAAGCCGCCGGCGGCAATGTCACGCGCGAAGCCGGGCCGGTCAAGGGCGGCACCACCGTGATCGCGTTTGTCACCGACCCGGATGGCTACAAGATCGAGTTGATTCAGGGGCATTGACGGCAGCGAATCGCGGCGGTATGGATATTTTTTGCACTCGTCTGCGGCGGGAGAGCCGCCATGAGCATCAACAAACCCCCGCCTGCATCACGCCGCGATTTTTTCAAACTGGGCATTGCCGGTGCAACCTTGTTTGCCCCGGCCCATGGGCGTGGGTGTGGGCGCAGACGCCGCAAGGGCCGCCATTGCAGCGCCTGCCCAAGGTGGCGCTCATCATCGGCTACAGCAAGTACAAGGAAGCCCCGCTCAAGAATCCCGGCAACGATGCCAAGGCCATCGGCGAAGCGCTCACCGGACTGGGGTTTGAAACCACCCTGCGCCTCGATGCGCCCAAGGCGGCAATGGACGCGGCAATCGCCGCCTACGTCAACACCCTGGCCACGCGCAAATGCGTCGGCCTGTTTTATTACGCCGGCCACGGCATTCAACTGGTGTGGAAAAATTATCTGCTGCCGGTCGATGCCAACATCGACGTGATCGGCGACGTCGCCAAGCAATCGTTCGAGTTGAACTCGCTGATCGCGGGCCTCACCAAAGCGTCGAACCCGATGAACATCATCATGCTCGACGCCTGCCGCGACAACCCGTTTGGCGAGGCCAAGCAGCCCGAGCAAAAGGGCCTCTCCCAGATGGATGCACCGCACAACACCATCCTCGCTTACGCGACCGCACCGCCAGCGCGTTCGGCGCGCCAGTGAATCTGGTAGCGGCTCGCTGCGGCGTCATAGTGCAGGGCCAGCTTCCAGCTTTGCGTCGGCGCATCGAACGCGTGCGACGGCACTGCCTGAAAGCCGGGTTGTATCGATGCACAGCCGCCCGCCAGCAGTGCCGCAAGAGCGAGAGCCGCGCAGCGCACGGCCATGATCCGGTCAACCAAGCGCCGCATGAAGGCATCCTGCTGGATCGAAAGGGAGGCTGAATATAAGGTACCGTCCGATTCCCCTGTCAAGCAGGATTTGCTGCCAACAGCAGGATTTGCTGCCACCCGCACAGTTGCCGACCATCCAGCAGGGGGGTTACGGCGGGTTACGGCGGGTTGCGGCAGGCTTACGGCAGGTTGTAGCGAGTTGCTGCGGGTTACGGCAGCGTGGACTGATGCCGTGCCAGTCTGTGATTACGCCAGTAAATTGGCCAGCGCGACATAGCGCGCCAGATCAATCTCTTCGGCGCGCGCGCCGGGGTCGATGCCGGTTTGCGCAAACTGCGCATCACTGACACGCCCCTTGAGCGTGTTGCGCAGGGTCTTGCGGCGCTGGCTGAAGGCTTGCGTGACCAGCGCGCCAAACAAGGCCTCATCGCGTGCCTGCAGCGCGGCGGCCGGTTTGGGAATCATGCGCACGATGGCCGAGTCCACTTGCGGCGGCGGGTCGAACGCTTCGGGCGGCACGTCGAGCACAGACTCCATCTCGAAACGGTATTGCAGCGCGACCGACAAGCGGCCATAGTCGCGGCTGCCGGGCGGCGACACCATTCGCTCTACCACTTCCTTTTGCAGCATGAAGTGGCAGTCGATGATGCGGTCTGCAAACCCGGCCAGATGAAACAGCAGCGGGGTGGAGATGTTGTAGGGCAGGTTGCCGATCACGCGCAGCGTGCGCGCGGGCGGCAGTGAGGCACTTCCTGAAGAATGGCTCCCACCAATGGTTTCAGCGGTATCGCTGGCATCAGGCGGCAGTGCCAGCGCGCCGAAATCAAACGCCAGCGCATCGCCCTGATGAATCGTCAGCTTCTCCGGCGCGAAGGTTTTTTTGAGCCGCGCAATTACGTCGCGGTCGATCTCGATGGCGTGCAGGTGGCGCAGGCGCTGTGCCACCGGGCGGGTGAGTGCGCCCAGGCCAGGGCCGATTTCGGCCATCAGGTCATGCGGCTGTGGATTGATCGCGCTGACGATGGCGTCAATCACCCCCGCGTCAGTCAAAAAATGCTGGCCGAAGCGTTTGCGCGGAGCGTGTGTGCGGTGCGGCAAAATTGTTGAGCAGTTGATAATTTACGTTGATTATAATGAACGGTTAGGCCCATTTCGGGTCTGACACGCAGAGCGAAAAACGGCGTCGAGTCAAACAAAGCGTCGACAACAGCGTCAATTTAATTACGCAGTTCATTCGGGGGCGGTGGCGGTTATGGGCAGTCGAAGCATGGTGGCAGCAGGGGTGTTTGTTGCGGTGGCGGCGGGCGGTGGCTGGTATTACCAGCAACAGCAGACACTGGCAGCGAACAGTGCGCCTGGCGTGGCCGGCAAGAGTGACGGTGGCAAGAGCGCAGCCAAGGGTGAGGCCGGCAAGGGCGGCGCGGGTGGTGCCGGGGGTGCCGCGGCACGCGGCGCGCCGGTGATGGTGGCCAATGTCGAGCAGCGCGATGTGCCGCTCAAGATCAACGTCGCTGGGCGCACCGAAGCCTTCTCCACCGTGACCATGCGCGCGCGCATCGATGGTCAGATTCTCGGCGTGCATTACCAGGCCGGCCAGCGGATCAAAAAGGGCCAGAACCTGGTGACGCTGGATGGCCGCGCGCTGCGCGCCCAGCTCGATCAGATCACCGCCAACCTGGCGCGTGACCGCGCGCAGCTCGACAAGGCCAAATCCGATCTGGCGCGCCAAGCCGATTTGCTCGCCAAGGGTTTCATCGCGGCGGCGACACTGGAGAGTTTCAAGGCGACGGTGCAGACGCTCGAAGCCACTGTTAACGCCGATCTGGCGGCAATTGATCTGGCCAAGGTCAACCTCTCCTACACCACCATCACGGCACCGATGAGTGGCATTGTCGGCGCAGTGCTGGCCTTTCCCGGCGGCAGCGTCAAGGCGAGCGACACGCCGCTGGTGGTCATCAATCAGGTTGATCCGCTCTATGTCACCTTCTCGCTGCCCGAGAGCCAGTTGAAAGAGATCAACCGCGACAGCGCCTCGAGCAAGCTCAAGGTTGACGTGCGCACCCCCGGTGCGGGGGGCGTGGTGGCGGCAGGTGAGCTCGCCTTCATCGACAACACGGTGGATGCGGCCACCGGCACGATCCAGCTGAAAGCCCGTCTCGACAACGCTGGCGAGAAACTCACGCCCGGCCAGTTTGTCGAAGTGGCGATGACGGTGCGCACGCTGCCCGGTGCCTTGATGATTCCGGCCGAGGCGATGCAGGCCGGGCCGAACGGCAATTTTGTTTACGTCGCCAAGCCGGATCAAACTGTCGAGTTGCGTCTGGTGCAGACCATCAGCGGCGGCGACAAGCAAATGCTGATCGTTGAGAAAGGCCTCAAGCCGGGTGAGAAAGTCATCAGCGACGGTCAGCTGCGGCTCACGCCGGGCGCAAAATATGAAGTGCGCACCGCCGCTGGCGGCGGCGGTGATAAAGGGGGCGATAAAGGCGGTGGCAAAGGGGCTGGCAAAGACGGGGCCGGCAAAGATGGCGGCAACAAAGACGGCAACAAAGACGGCAACAAAGACGGCAGCAAAGACGGCAGCAACGCCAGTAAGGGCGGCATCGCCAAAGACACACCTAAGGACGCCCCTAAGGACGCTCCTAAGGACGCTCCTAAGGACGCCCCCAGCCCGGCCAAAGAGCCGCCGTCTGTGAAAGGATGACATCATGAATCTGCCCGAACTGTGTATCCGCCGCCCGGTGATGACCACGCTCTTGATGGCAGCGTGCGTGGTGTTCGGCGTGATTGCATATTTCAATCTGCCGGTCTCCGAGTTGCCGAGCGTCGAGTTCCCCACCATCCAGGTCACCGCGCAGTTGCCCGGTGCATCGCCGGAGACGATGGCCGCTGCGGTGGCAACGCCGCTGCAAGGGCAGTTCTCCACCATCGCCGGGCTGGAGGCAATGAATTCGGTCAGTGCGCTGGGCACCACCTCGATCACGCTGTCGTTCGCGCTATCGCGCGACATCGACTCGGCCGCGCAGGACGTGCAGTCAGCGCTGGCGGTGGCGCAGCGGCGCATGCCGGCCGAGATGCTGGTGCCGCCGTCATTCCGCAAGGTCAACCCGGCCGATGCGCCGATCTTCTTTCTCGCAATGCGCTCCGACACGCTGCCGCTGTCGGTGGTCAACGAATACGCCGAGACGCAGTTGGCACAGCGGCTCTCCACCATCAGTGGCGTGGCGCAGGTCAATGTGTTTGGCTCGCAAAAGTACGCAGTGCGGGTGCAGGTTGATCCGAACAAACTGGCTGCGGCCGGCGTCGGCCTCGATGAAGTACAGGCCGCCATCGTGCAGGGCAATGTCAACAAACCGACCGGCATCATGGAAGGCGCGCGCCAGGTGCTGGCCGTGCGCTCGAATGGCCAGCTGGAAAATGCCGCCGCCTACAGGGGCCTCACGGTGGTCTACCGCAACGGCGCCCCGCTCAAGCTTGAATCGGTCGCCAATCTGGTCGACAGCGTCGAAAACACGCGCGTCGCCTCGTGGTTCAACGGCAAGCGCGCCATCGTGCTGGCGATTTACCGCCAGCCCGGCACCAACACGATTGAAACGGTGGATGCGATCAAGCG
>JANOYK010000378.1:0-8802 GCA_031428855.1 Burkholderiales bacterium
GCTGGCGACGGTGTTCAAGCCGGAAGACATTGGCATCGCCAATCTGGTGGGTGGGCTGAACCAGATCAACTGCGGCACCACCACGCTGGTCGATTGGTGTCACAACAACCGGACACCCGCGCACACCGATGCCGGGATTGACGGCCTGATTGCCGCCGGCCTCCGCGTCGCGTTTTTTCACGGCAGCCCCAAGCCGGATCCAAAGCCGGGGCAAAAACCGTTTTGGGAAGTGCCGCATCCGCGTGCTGAAGTCGAGCGTTTGCTAAAGCACCGCCTGCCGGCCTCATCGGCCACATCGGATGGACTGGTCACGCTCGGTCTCGCCATTCTCGGCCCGCACTATTCCACTCTCGATGTCGCGCTGTCCGATTTCGCGCTCGCGCGCGAGTTCGGCCTGATCGCCTCGATGCACCAAGGCGGCGGCGCAGCCAAGACGCCGGATGGCTGGGAGCGCCTCGAAGCGGCCGGCCTGCTCGGCGACAACATCAACATCGTCCACGGCAACAATCTGACGGACGAGCAACTGAAAAAATTCGTGGACCTCGGCATGAGTTTTTCACTGACCCCCGAGAACGAAATGGCGCAAGGCCACGGCCACCCGATCACCGGGCGCTTGCTCAAACTCGGCAGCGGCCCCACGCTCGGCGTTGACCTCGAATCGGTGATGTCGGGCGACATGTTCACGGTGGCGCGGATTGCGCTCGCCATGCAGCGCGCGCTTGACAACGCCGATTACCGCGCCGCGCACGGCACGATTCCCGATACCTCGACGATTCCGGTGAAGGAAGCGCTGTCGTGGATCACCACGCGCGGCGCGAAAATGCTGCGCATGGACGACCGCATCGGCTCGCTCACGCCGGGCAAGCAGGCTGACCTGGTGCTGATTGACGCCACGCAGATCAACATGCAGCCGGTGCATGACCCGGTGGCCGCAGTGGTGATGCACACCAGCATCGCCAACATTGACTCGGTAATGATCGCCGGGCAATGGAAGAAGCGCCACGGCAAGCTGCTTTACGCAGACTTGCCCGCACGCCAGCGTGAGTTGCTCGCGTCAGGCCAGCGCATGCTGGCGCAACTTGGCCTTAAACACGCGGCGTGACAGCGCTGCGGTTTTATCAACCCCGTCAAATCCTCTAAGCTACGCCAGCCATTTCAATCCCACTTCAAGGAGACCAGCATGCTCAACCTCGATCAAAACACCATCACGCAAGAAGCCCTGCGCCGCCTCGAAGGCTGCACCGACCCGCGCTTCAAGCAGATCATGACCAGCCTCACCAAACACCTGCACGACTTCGCGCGCGAGGTCAAACTGACCGAGGCCGAGTGGATGCAGGGCCTCGAATTTCTCACCGCCGTTGGCCACAAGTGCGACGACAAGCGTCAGGAATTCATTCTGCTCTCCGATACGCTCGGCCTGTCGATGCTGGTGGTGGCGTTGAATCATCAAAAGCCCGCAGGCTGCACCGAAGCCACCGTGTTTGGCCCGTTCCATACCGATAAATGTTCCGATTTCAAAAACGGTGACGACATCGCCAAGGGTGCGGCGGGTGAGCCAGCCTTTATCCGCGGCACCGTGCGCGGCCTCGATGGCAAGCCGATTCCCAACGCGCTGCTCGACGTATGGCAGGCCGATGGTGACGGCATTTACGACGTGCAGTACACCGACAAAGACGACGCACTATTTGCGCGCGGCCGCCTGCACGCTGATAAGGACGGCAAATACTGGTTCAAGAGCATCCTGCCCGAGTTCTATTCGATCCCGGTCGATGGCCCGGTGGGCGGCATGATGAAGCAGGCAGGGCGTCATCCCTATCGTCCGGCCCATTTGCATTTCATGATTCAGGCCCCCGGCTACGAAAAGCTGGTCACCCACGTGTTCCGCAAGAGCGATCAGTACCTTGAATCAGACGCCGTGTTTGGCGTGCGCTCCTCGCTGATTTCCGACTGGGTGCCGCAGAAAGCCGGCAGCGCCCCCGATGGCAGCAAGATGGACAAGCCCTACTACACGCTCGACTTCGACTTCGTGTTGAACCCCGCCAAGTAGGCAGCAAATCGGTGGCACATAAATCACATAAATGGCATAAATGGGGTCAGACCCCATTAAAAAATAAGTGGGGTCTGACCCCACTTATTCTTATTTTTTGGGGCATGCATGTCTGAAGTGATTCAGACGGACGTCATCATCATTGGTGGCGGGCCTACAGGTTTGGTGCTGGCGCACGAACTCGGGCGGCGCGGTGTGCGCGTGGTGCTGCTGGATGACAAACCGGACACAGCGATCCTGCCGGCCGCCAATGCGACCCAGGCGCGCACGATGGAGCATTTCCGCCGTCTCGGTCTGGCCGACGAAATCCGCTCGCAGGGTTTGCCGGCCGATTACCCGACCGATGTGACCTACTGGACGCGCTACGGTAAACACGAGCTGGCGCGCTTTGCATTGCCGGCCTCGCGTGATGCGCGCGCGATGATTAAAACGCTGGGTGGTTCGTGGAGTGCCGCCGAGTTGCCGCACCGTTGCTCGCAGATGTATATCGAACGGATTTTGAAGCGGCGCGCGGCCGAACTGCCGTCAGTCGACGTGCGCTTCGGCTGGCGGGTAGAGGCATTTGAGGATCACGGCACGCATGTCACTGCAACCGGGGTGTGCCTGAAGAACGGCTCCCACCAAGGGTCTTCTGCCAATGTCCCGGTGCAATTGCGCGCGCAATATTTGATCGGCTGCGACGGCCCGCGCAGCCTGGTGCGCAAGCAGTTGGGCGTCTCCTACACCGGCGAGGGCGGCAAGAAGCGCGACTTCATGGGCGGGCAGATGCATGCGATCCACGTGCGTGCGCCGGGTTTTTATGACTACATGGCGCAGCGTGGCGGCGGCAGCACCGGGGGCGCGCCGATGGCTAAGCGCGCCTGGATGTATTGGGCGTTCAACCCGCAGCGGCGTGCCTTCATGGCCGCGTTGAACGGCATCGATGAATTCGTGTTCCATACCCAGTTGCGTGACGCGGATGGCGAACACGTGTCGGACGCGCAAGCGCAGGTGATGGTCAACGATGCGTTTGGCGCGCCGATGCCGGTCGAGTTCCTCGCGCGCCTGTCGTGGAAGGCCGGCTTCACGCTGGTGGCCGAGCGCTATGCACAGGGCCGCGTATATATGGCGGGCGATGCCGTGCATCTGTTTACCCCAGCGGGTGGCCTGGGCTACAACACCGGCGTGGAAGATGCCGTGAACCTGGGCTGGAAGCTGGCGCACGTTATCCAAGGCATCAGCCCGTCTGCGCTGCTCGACACCTACGAGACCGAGCGCAAGCCGGTGGCCGTGCGCAACACTGCATTCGCCCGCAAGTTCGCCGATTCACTGGGCCTGTTCGCGCCACACGCCGAGATCGAGGACGACTCGCCGCACGGTGCCGAGCTGCGCGCCGAAGCTGGCGTGTATTTCAACGCCCATGCGCGTGCCGAGTTCAATATCCCCGGCATCACGTTTGGTGCGCGCTACGATGGCTCGCCCATCATCGTCGGTGATGGCACCGCGCCGCCACCGGATGAAGCGAACCGCTATCAAGCCACTGCCTGCCCGGGTGGCCGCGCACCCCATGCCTGGCTCGATGACGGAGCGTCGCTCTATGATCGCTTCGGCTTTGAGTACACGCTGCTGGCCTTGGGTGGTGAGTCCCCGGTGGCTGCGGCATTTGCAGGTGCTGCGGCGGCGCGCGCGGTGCCGTTGACAATTTTTTCGCCGCAGTCGCCGGCACTGCGCACCAGCTACGGCGCGGACTTTGCCCTGATCCGCCCGGATCAGGTGGTCGCCTGGCGCGGAAATTCTATATCCGGCGATGCGGGCGCGATACTCGATCAAGTGAGGGCGGGATGACCGCCCTGGCGTTTACTCCCGGCCCCACGCCGGTCCCGCCGCGCGCGCTCAATCACATCGGCATCACTGTGCCGGATGTGTGGGGCGCCATCGACTGGTATGGCGCCGTGTTCGGCTTTGCGCTGGTGATGGGGCCGCGCGTGTTGCAGGCGGGCGCGGCCGCGACTCATGAGACGCCATCGATTTTTGGCCCACGTTTTCGCAAAGCATATCAAGCGCATCTGGTGACGGCCAACGGCATCGGACTCGAATTGTTCCAGTTCGTCGATCCACCGGTGGAGGAACCGGCAGACAAGCTCGAATACTGGCGGCGCGGCTATTGGCATCTGGCCTTTACCGCGCCCGATATTGATGCGTTTTGCGAGCGCGTTGTCGCCGCCGGTGGCAAACGGCGCATCCCCACCTTCACCTTCATCCCGGGGCGGCCGTATCAATTGATTTATTGCGAGGACCCCTGGGGCAACATCATCGAACTGTTTTCGCATCATTACGTCGAGGCCTTCGGCAACTGGCCGCAGCCCGGCATGCAAGGCGAGCCAATGATGCTTACGCGTGACGGCCGCGAGGTGCCGCTGCTCAGAGCCACTACCGGACAGCAGCCAGCGGGTACCGGCAAGCCCTGAAGCGGCAGCGGAACAAGGCGCGTGCCATGCTTTGCGTTGGCATGGCAGGTGATCGCCCGGATCATCGTTGTCACCCTGCCGGCCGTCATCCTGATCCCGCGTGGTGGCCGGTTGCGTGCCGTTCCCGGGCTTGATGACCATGCTGTTGGTCGTGCGCATTGCGGCG
Organism: Burkholderiales bacterium; assembly: GCA_031428855.1. Taxonomy (GTDB): domain Bacteria; phylum Pseudomonadota; class Gammaproteobacteria; order Burkholderiales; family JAEUOS01; genus CANJDH01. The sequence goes on from JANOYK010000378.1 coordinate 4,661, forward strand.
CAGGCCAGGCTGGCCTGAGATCACGTCCGGCAGCATAGACGCCTACAATCCGGTGTTACTTTTTTTACCCCTTCTGCAAGGACCTTCCATGAGTACAGAACAAGACATCCTCGCCCTCGAAAACCGCCGTTACAAAGCGATGGTCGAGGCCGACCGGGCCACTCTCAACGAATTACTCGCCGACGATCTGGTCTACACCCACTCAAACGCCGTGATTGACACCAAGCAAAGTTATATCGATGGCATTCTTGGTGGCCGCTGGGCCTATGCCAAGGCCGAACGCCCGGAAGAAAACATCGCCGTGTTCGGCGACTGCGCGCGCGTCACCGGCCATGTGCGCCTGACCTTGAAAAATGCCGACGGCACCACACGCGGCGTCAATGGCCGCTTCATGAACCTGTGGGTCAAGCGCAATGGCAAATGGCAAATGACTGGCTGGCAGAGCACGCCGATTCCGGCACCAGCGAACTAAACCGGCGCACTTCTGTTTCCTCTCACGCTCTCATTTTTTAGACCAGAAAGACATCATGACTATTGCCGACAAAGCCTCTATTGACCTCGTCTTCACCAACGCCCGCTCGCAAAACGGCTGGACTGACAAGCCCGTCAGCGACGACGAATTGCGCGCGATTTACGAGATTGCCAAATGGGGCCCGACCTCGATGAACTGCCAGCCCGCGCGCATCCAGTTTTTGCGCACGGCCGAAGCCAAGGCGCGCCTGGTGCCCTGCATGTCGCCCGGCAATCAAATCAAAACCTCATCGGCACCGGTGGTGGCGGTGATTGGCTACAACCCCGAGTTCTACACCGAACTCATCAAGGTGTTCCCGCACAATCCGAACGCGCGTGGCATCTTTGAAGGCAAAGAGCCGCTGATCCAGGCCACCGCCTTCCGCAATGGCTCGTTGCAAGGCGCGTATCTGATGGTCGCCGCGCGTATGCAAGGCCTCGATTGCGGTCCGATGTCGGGCTTTGACCCGGCCAAGGTCGATGCCGAGTTCTGGGCTGGCACACCCATCAAGACCAACTTCATCGTTGGCCTCGGCCACGGTGACGCCGCCAAGGTGATGGGGCGCTCGCCACGCTATACCTTCGACGAAGCCTGCAAACTTCTCTAACGCAACCCAAGCTGCGAGGTGGATGATGAAAGCGATATTGAAAACCGCATTGGCGCTCGCGTCTGCGCTGTCGATGTTGATGGCGGCTGGTGGTGCGCTCGCGCAGGCCCCGGCCTGGCCTGCGCGCAACATCACCGTCATCGTCCCTCTCGCAGCAGGCACCGGCATGGACACGCTGGTGCGGCTGTATTCAGAGCGCCTGTCGCAAGCACTGGGCAAGCCGGTGATTGTGGACAACCGCCCTGGTGCCGCGCTGATGCTGGGTGTGGCCGCGCTCGCCAAAGCCGCGCCGGATGGCTACATGCTCGGCGTCGCAACGGCACCGGCAATGGCCATTAACCCCACGCTCTACAAGCAAGTGGCCTATGATGTGGACAAGGATTTTGTGCCGGTCTCGCTCTACGTCAAGTCGCCTTTCATCCTGGTAATTAATCCCACGCTGGGGCCACGCACCGTGCCCGAACTCATCAAATACACCAAGGACAACAGCGGCAAACTCAGTTTCAGCTCGCCCGGTACCGGCACTGCCCAGCACCTGGGTGTCGAGTTCATGAAACAAAAATTTGGCCTCGACATCACCCACATTCCGTACAAGAGCACGCCGCAGTCGGTGGCCGACATCATGGCCGGGCATGTGAATATGGCCTTCGCCGAGGCCGGCGTTTCGCTGCCGCTGATCCGCGAAGGCAAGCTGCGCGCGCTCGCGGTGTCATCGCTCACGCGCCTGCCCAGCCTGCCTGATGTGCCGACCTTCGCCGAAGCCTCCAACTCGCCCGACTTTGAAGCGGTGTCGTGGCATGTGCTGCTGGCTCCCGCCGCCACACCGGCCGAGGTGGTCACGCGTCTGCAACAAGAAATGAAGCGCATCATCGCTACGCCCGAAGTGCAGCAGCGCATCGCCACACTGGGCCTGATTCCCCACGATGCGCCCTCGGTGGCGGCGATCAATCAATACATGCAGGCCGAGCGCACCAAATGGAGCGCGCTGGTCAAGTCGCTTGGGCTGGTGGCATCGCAATAAGGGACGCTGATTATTTTTGTTGCCCCGGCTGCGCTTGCCAACATCGTGCGTGCATCGGGCCCGCGGTTGAGCGGGCTTGGTCACTGCGGGGCCGTCACCACAGAGCAGTCACCGCGCCGGACCGGGCTGCGTGAGCCGCGCAATCACTTCGGCGGATGTCATCACATCGCCAAATTGCTGAATCAAGGTTTCGAGCGCCGCCTGGTGCTCCTCATCCGACAGCGCCGCGCAGCAATCGGACAGCAGCACCACCTTGAAGTCGAGCATCATCGCGTCGCGCGCGGTTGATTCGCAGCACACGTTAGTCTTGGTGCCCGCAATCAGCAGTGTGTCAATGCCGGCTTGCCGCAGCATCGGCTCCAGGGTGGATGAACCGGCAATCAAGGCGCTGTATCGGTTCTTGGTAATGGTCACGTCGCCCGGCGCGGTTTCCAGTTCGTGCCACACGCGCTGCCGTTCGGGCGAAAGGCTCTGCATCGTGCGTGTACGCGTCTCGCCGCTCACCACGTGATTGAAGAAGAGTTCCCAGTCACTCTTGCCGTCACGCTGCGCATTGGCGTGCAGCACCCAGAACACCGGCACCCCGACACTGCGCAACGTGCGGCTCAGCGCGTTGATGGCCGGCACAATGCCGCGCGCTGCCGGCACCTCGGCGGGCGATCCGGGTTCGCAAAACGTTGACTGCATGTCGATCACCACGAGTGCTGTGCGCTTTGGGTCGAGGCTATCGAACCAGTGCAACTTACCCCGGCGCGCGATCACGCGCTCGATGATGTGCGGGCGGATGCCGGTCTTATGCATGGCATTGGACCGGACAGTTGGCCGAAAAGCCTTGGTGGGAGCGGATCACAGGAGGTAGAGGCCGAAGAACCGCATGGATTGGACTTGAGCGGGCAGGTGTTAGGTCGAAATCGTGTGCCACGCAGTTGTGCCTATTGGGCTTTATTGCACCGGCGTGCATTGCAGATCAGCACCGACCGTGAGCGGCCCCGCGTACTGGGTCTTCAATTCGGCGATGGCGGCATCAAGATTGAACTGCCCGATGTGGCTAACAATCAGGCGGCCGACGCCGGCGTCAGTGGCGATGCGGCCGACCAGACCCGGTGCGGCGTGAATCGCGTTGGTGGTGCCAGCGGCAATCGCCATGTGCATGATGAGCACGTTGGCACCGCGCGCAAAATCGACAAAGCGCGGGTTGGTGCCGTTCTGATCGGAACTGAACACGATCGATACACCGCGCGTCTGCACCCGGTAGGCCAGTGCCGGGATGTTGCCGTGAGGAATCGTCAGCGCGGTGACGGTCATGCCATCGCGCTCGTACACCGTGGCCGGTTCGGTCTTGGTGACATCGACGGTGGTGACGTCCAGCTTGACGCCGCCGCCGATGCCGGGCACGCCGACACCGGGAATCGGCGCGCCGCCTAACGTGGTGCCGAGCACCTGAAACGCGCCGGTCTTGCCGTCAAACAGACGGCTCAAAAATTCCGGCAAGCCGGGCACCACCGCATTGCCCGACGGCCCGATGATGGGCAAAGACTCCTTGCGCGTGAAGGTGCTCAGCCACAGCAGCGCTGGCAGGTCGGACACATGGTCCGGGTGAAAGTGGCTCATCGCCGCCAGCGACAGATCGGCCAGCTTGGCCTCGGCCTGGCCGAAGCGCAGGAACGCGCCGCCGCCCATGTCCACCAGCATTTTCGAGCGGCCATCGATCCAGAGCAGATAGCTGGTGGAAGCGCGGTCTTTGTTAACTGCCGGCCCGCCGGAGCCGAGGATTTGGACTGCCACCGGGCCGGCACCGCAGGTCTGCGCCGAGCCGGTGTGCGGCAACATCAGCAGGGCTGCGAGCAAGGCAAGAAGGATGTGATTCATGAGAATGCTCCGTTTCTGTGATGTCATGGGTGCGGCCCCCACGGCGCGGCCAGCATCAACTGCACATCCTGGGTTTTGATGAGCGCCCGAATTTGTTTCACCGCAGCCAGGAAGTCGCTGTTCTCATACAGCCG
>JANOYK010000379.1:0-13993 GCA_031428855.1 Burkholderiales bacterium
GCTCCAGCGAGACCGAACTGAATGAATTGATGGTGATGCCGACCGGATCACCGTCTGCGGCGCGCGTCGTGACAATGGCGACACCGGTCGGAAAACCGCCCAGCGCACTGCGAAATTGGCGCGTGTCGAAGCTCAAGCGCGGCTCCGCAGGGGCAGCGCTTTGACAGACGAGACCTTCTTGTTCAGTGCTGCCGCCTTGGCGGTGGCGCGTGCCGGTTTCGCCGGCGCACGTGCTGGCGCGCGTTTGACTGCACTTTTTGCGGCACCGTTTGCAGCACCAGTCCAGCGTTCCAGCACCGCGTACACCGCTGCGGTGTCATCCGCGCCGTGCCCGAGGGCCATGCCGGCGTTGTAGATCGGCACGGTGGCTGCGAACAAAGGCGCCGGCGTATCGGTGGCGGTGAGCGCTTCGTGAATCAGATGCATGTCTTTTTGCCAGGTTGAAATTTTCATGGTGGCCTCGCCCCACGAACGCTTGACCATCGCCGGGCCGCGCACCTGGAACATGCGCGAGCCACCCGCGCCGTCGGCCACCACCTTGACAATCTGCGCTGCATCCAGCCCCGAGCGCACGCCCATCAAGATGGCTTCGGCAGTCGAGACGTTATGAATCGCCACCAGCAGATTGGCGACCAATTTCATGCGCATGCCGTTGCCAAAGCCGCCGACGTCGTAGCGCACCCGCGCGAAGCCGTCGAACACTGGCGCAAAGGATTTGATCGCTTTGCTGTCACCGCTGGCATACACCGCCAGATCGCGCGTGAGCGCCTGCGCGCCGGTGCCTGACAACGGGCAATCGAGCAGGGTGATGCCGTGCTTGGCGAGCGCCGTGCGCGCCTGATTTTTGGCGGCTTCGGGCAGGGTGCTTACTTCGGCGGCGATCAGGCCCTTGTTATTGGCGGCGATCAACTCTCCGCATACCTGCTCGAGCGCAGCCACGCTGGGCAGTGACAGCACTACATGGCGGCAGCGGCGCGCCACTTCGACGGCGCTGGGGCATGGGTGGCCGCCGGCTTTTTTCAATGCCGCGCGCGCGGCGGGCACCGGGTCATAGCCATACACCGCAAAGCCCGCCTTGACCAGGTTGGCTGCAATGGCTGAACCCATGATGCCCATGCCGATGACACCGGCGGATGGTTTCACAGACGGCTTCGCAGCCGGTTTGTTTGGTGCGGGCGGGTTCGCCTTGGTTGCCATGAAGCAATGCCTTATTGAGCTATCGATAAATTAAGCGTACCATAGATTTTCGTCCGGAGACGCGCGTTTTGCGGCTTATTGGGCGGCGTATCTGGCGGCACAGACAGTCATCATCAGCTTCATTTTCGGAGGGAAAAACATGGCGCAGCAAGCAGTGCGGGTCGCGGTCATCGGCTACGGCTGGTGGGGAAAAATCATCACCGGCACGCTGGCCGGCAGTGACTGGCTCAAGGTCGGCATGGTGGTGGAGCCGGCGTCTGGCCCGCGCGCCGCTGCGCAGGCCGCCTCACAGACTGAGGCTGGGGCCGGCATCACGGTGGCGGACGATTTCGCCGCTGCGCTGGCAGACCCGTCGATCGAGGCGGTGATTCTGACCACGCCGCACCGCTTTCACGCGGCGCAGATCACGGCAGCTGCACGGGCTGGCAAGCACGTGTTTTGCGAGAAGCCGCTCTGCACCACCTTCGCTGATGCGAGCGCGGCCATCGACGTATGCCTCGCACAAAACGTGACCCTCGGCATCGGCCACGAACGCCGCTTCGAGCCCGCCGTAATCGATCTGCGCCGCCGCATTGCGGCAGGTGACCTCGGCACCGTATTGCAGATTGAAGCCAACTTCGATCAGGATAAATTTCTCGCGCTGCCGCCGGACAACTGGCGCTTGTCGAAAGAGCTGGCACCAGTGGGGCCGCTGTCGGGCACCGGGATTCACCTGGTCGATTTATCGATCGCGATTCTCGGGCCAGCCGAATCGGTGTGGGCGCGCCTGTCCACGCGCGGCACCTCATTTGCCAACGGCGACACGCTCGGCGTGATGCTCGGTTTTGCCAATGGGGCCACCGCCATGATTAGCGCGATTCTGGCCACGCCGTTCGATGGCCGTCTCGCTGTCTATGGCTCGCACGGCTGGATCGAGATTCGCGACCGCACGCACCCCGAGCATCCGACCGGCTGGGATGTCACCACCTGCCTGCGCGGGCAGGAACGCACCACGGTCTTCATGCCGCCGCATCCGGCAGTGCGCGCCAATCTGGAAGCCTTTGCGCAGGCGGTGCGCGGCGTCGCGCCGTATCCGGTGAGGCAGCGCGAAATGCTGGCCAATGTGGCCGCGTTTGAAGCGATCTCGCGTTCGGCAGAGTCTAAAAAAATTGAGGCGATAGCGCAGCCCGGCAGTTGATGGTTTGACGCGTGCGGTCAAGGCGGGTGAGGCCACCCAATCAGTCCGCTGCCACGCAAACAGCCAAAAAGCAAAAGCCGCCCGAAGGCGGCTTTTGCTTTTGATGCTGGCGTCCCCACCGGGATTCGAACCCGGGTACTCACCGTGAAAGGGTGATGTCCTAGGCCTCTAGACGATGGGGACCTGGACTAACCTGTTACCAGATTGTTACTTGGCGGTAACGCGCTGGTGACTGAAAAACCTTAAAACTTGGTGGAGGTAAGCGGGATCGAACCGCTGACCTCTTGCATGCCATGCAAGCGCTCTCCCAGCTGAGCTATACCCCCGAATGAAGTCCAAAATTATAGCGTGTTTCGCTGCTGCATGCAAATGCGATCTGCATCGATTTACCTCAAATGCGGATCGCATGTTCTGCCGCCGCACAACGGTTTGCGCGCTTACAGCGCAGACCCGAGGGCGTGCAGCACACGCTCGCGGCCAAACAATTCGAGCACTGCGTCAAGCGACGGCGTTTGCGCTTGGCCGGTCACGATCACCCGCAGCGGGATCGCCAGTTGCGGCATTTTGAGTTGATGCTCGGCCAGGGTTTCTTTCAACGCCGCACTGATCGCCGCTTTTTCCCACACAACAGTGGCGAGGCGTGCCTTGAGACTTGCAAGTGCGGGTGTGATGGCAGCGGTGACATGCTGCGCCAGCAGCGCCGCATCCGAGCTGGCTGTGCGGTAGAACAGAGCAGCGGCGTCCGCCACTTGCGCCAGTGTGTCGCAACGATCCTTCACCAGCGCAATCACGGCGGACAACGCCGGTGTATCTGCAATCGGCTCCACCTCTGCATTGGCTCCGGCATTTTCCCTGAGAGTGGCTTCCACCAAGGGTTTTACCAATATGGCCAAGCGCTGATTGTCGGCTTCCTTGATGTATTCGCGATTGAGCCAGAGCAGTTTGGCCTGGTCGAACTGCGCGGCTGATTTGCTCACCTGGCCCAGATCAAACCATTCGATGAACTTGTCACGCGGAAATTTTTCGGCGTCGCCGTGGCTCCAGCCCAGGCGTGCGAGGTAGTTGAACAGCGCTTCGGACAAGAAGCCGTCTGCTTCATATTGCATCGTGCTCACTGCACCGTGGCGCTTGGAAAGTTTCTCGCCATCCGGGCCGAGGATGGTCGGCAGATGGGCGAACTGCGGCACCGGCGCGTTGAGCGCGCGGTAAATATTGATCTGGCGCGGCGTATTGTTGATGTGGTCGTCACCGCGCACCACGTGGGTGATCTGCATGTCGAGATCGTCCACCACCACCGCGAAGTTGTAGGTTGGCACCATGTCGGCGCGCGCGATCACGAGATCATCGAGTTCGGTGTTGGAGATGCGGATGTCGCCTTTGACCAGGTCGTGCCAGGTCACGTCGCCATCGTCCGGGTTGCGAAAGCGGATCACCGGATTGACGCCCGCGGGAGGGGTTTTGCCGGCGGCGTTCTCGGGCCGCCAGCGGCCGTCGTAACGCGGTTTGAGATTGGCTTCGCGCTGCTGCTCGCGCAGGGCGTCAATCTCTTCACGCGAGGCGTAGCAGCGGTAGGCGCGGCCATCGGCCAGCATCGCGTCAATCACTTCACGGTAGCGTGCCAAGCGCGTGGTCTGGCGCACCGGGCCTTCGTCGTAATCGAGGCCGAGCCAGGCCATGCTGTCCAGAATCACCTGCACTGCTTCTTCGGTCGAGCGCTCGATGTCGGTGTCTTCAATCCGCAGCACAAACTTGCCGCCGTGGTGGCGCGCGTAGGCCCACGAGAACAGCGCGGCGCGCGCGTTGCCCAGATGCAAGAAGCCGGTCGGGCTGGGGGCGAAGCGGGTGCGGACAAGTGTCATGGGGAGCAGCGTGAAAAGGTGTGAAACCGGAGGTCAAAAAGCAAAACCCGCCGGATGGCGGGCTTCGATGAATGCGTGGTGGGCGGTACTGGGATCGAACCAGTGACTTCCACCGTGTGAAGGTGGCACTCTACCGCTGAGTTAACCGCCCGCTCTGTTGCACAATCCGGAGCGGATTATAGCCGAGCCGCGCTGACCAGTGCAGGCAAAAGCTACAATTCCCGCTCTATCAACCGGTTCTCGTGTGGCCATGTGCCGCGCACCCATACAGCCTGTGTGCCAGCGGCCATCCATGACACAAAACAATGATTGAAAAAATAGACTGCGTCGTCATCGGCGCGGGCGTAGTGGGTCTCGCGATTGCGCGCCAGATGGCGCTGTCAGGGCGTGACACCATCGTGCTCGAAGCCGAAACCGTGGTCGGCAGCCACACCAGCTCGCGCAACAGCGAGGTGATTCACGCCGGCATTTATTACCCCCAAGGCTCGCTCAAGGCGCGCTTTTGTGTCGCGGGCAAAAAACTGTTGTACCGCTTTTGTGAAGAGCGCGGCATCACCTTCAACAATTGCGGCAAATTGATTGTCGCCACCAACGACGCGCAGGTGGCCACGCTCAACGGCATCGTCGAGAAAGCGCGCAACAACGGCGTCGATGACTTGCAGTTTCTGACGCGCGAGCAAGCGCTGGCGCGCGAACCGAACTTGCATTGCGTCGCCGCCCTCAACTCACCCTCGACCGGCGTGATCGACAGCCACGGTTTCATGCTCGGCTTGCAGGGCGATTTTGAAGCGGCTGGCGGCATGCTCGCCTTCGCTTCGCCCTTGTCTACGGCACGCTGCGATGCAGACGGCATCACGCTGCAAACCGGCGGGGATGAGGCGATGGAATTGCGCGCCGGTATTGTCATCAACAGCGCCGGTTTGTTTGCGCCAGACCTTGCGCGCCGCTTTACCGGCTTGCCGCCCGCGAGCGTGCCGCCGACGTTTTATTGCAAGGGCAATTACTACTCGCTGGCCGGCAAGTCGCCGTTCTCGCGCCTGATTTATCCGGTGCCGGAAGCAGCGGGCCTCGGCGTGCATCTGACGATTGATCTGGGCGGGCAGGCACGCTTCGGCCCCGATGTCGAGTGGGTCGATGGCATTGATTACGAAGTCGATCCGAAACGCGCCGACCTGTTTTACGCCGCGATTCGCCACTACTGGCCCGCGCTGCCGGATGGCGCGCTGATGCCGGGCTACAGCGGCATCCGCCCCAAGTTGCAAGGGCCGTCTGAACCGGCGGGGGATTTTGTGGTGCAAGGCCCGCGCGAACATGGGGTCAAAGGGCTGGTCAATCTGTATGGCATCGAATCGCCGGGCCTGACTTCGGCGCTGGCGATTGCAGAGTATGTCGATCAATTGTTGAAGGAGGCTTGAATGGCAAACGCAACAGCAAACAAGAAGGTCACGGCGGCGGCGAAGGCGGCCCCGTCAACGGCGGGGACGGCAATCAAGGCGTCGAATGCCGCCGTGGTGCAGGGCCGGATTGATCTGGCCGCCGCGCTGCGCTGGGCCGCGCACTGTGGTTTGAATGAGGGCGTGTGTAATCATTTTTCGTTTGAGCTGGCACCGGACCGCTATCTGATTAACCCGCAGGGCATGCACTGGAGTGAGGTTGCACCCGGCGATATTTTGTTGATCGATGGCGCGGGCAAAGTGCTCGACGGCAAGCATGCGCTTGAGCCAACCGCGTTTTTTATTCACAGCCATGTTCACAAGGCACACCCGCACGCCAAGTGCATCATGCACACGCACATGCCGTTTGCCACCGCGCTCACGCTGATTGCAGGCGGGCGGCTCGAATGGTGCAACCAGAATGCGCTGCGCTTCTGGAACCGCGTCGGTTATGACGATGTGTACAACGGCGTCGCGCTCGATGATGCCGAGGGCGCGCGCATCGCTTCAAAACTGCAGGGCAAGGATGTGCTGATGATGGCCAGCCACGGCGTCACCGTGGTGAGCAGCACAATTGCGTGGGCGTTTGATGATCTGTATTACTTGGAGCGCGCCTGCATGCACCAGGTGCTGGCGATGCAGGGCGCAGCCGGGCGACCGTTGCGGCGCATCCCTGATGACATGTGTGAACTGGTGGGCAAACAGATTGCGGGCGAGCGCCAGCAAAGCGATTTGTTTTTTGCGTCGGTCAAACGCTTGCTGGAACGCGAAGAGCCTGGCTGGACGTTGCGCTGAACTGAGGCGTCGCCTCTACGGTTTGGAAAAATCGAGTGCGTCGTCGGCTGCTGCTGCAGCCGGTGCAGGTGCTGCAGCCGGTGCAGCCGGTGAAGCCGGTGAAGCGGCTCCCAACAGCCGGTCCAGATCCAGTTTGATGGTTGCCATATCCACCGCCGCGCGGCCCTGATAGCGCAACAAAATACGCGCGGGCAAATCGACGAGGCGAGGATCACCAGTGCGCATGTTGGCGGCGACGTTGAGCACCGGTGCGAGGTGCGTGTTTTTAAACCCCGGCATGGCGCGATCCATCGCGTCGAGCACCGCGTTTTGCGATTTGGCAATGCCGGCCAGCAGTTCGGCGAGTTGGTCATGGGTCATGGCGGGGTCTCCTCAATCTACTGAGTGTTTGGATGGGCGCAAGAATAACCGGTTCGCCAACCAGACGGCAACGAAGCGAACATCAAGCGCACATCAAGCGCACATCAAGCCAACATCAAGCCAACATCAAGCCAACATTAAGCGAACATCAAGCCAACAACGCGGCGCATTCATGCGGCGTGACGATGCGAAATCCGGTCGGGCCAAACTTGGCGCGGCGCAGTTCGAGCAGGTCACGATCCTTGGTTACCAGCAGCGCGGCGGCGCAGTCACGCGCCAGTTCAAGGAAGGGCTGATCGTCCGGGTCGCGGCAGGCGGGCAGCGTGCCGGCGCGGGTGGCACCATCGTGCAAGTGTGACGCCGCGCGCATCGATTCCATGAGCATCGGCCTGTCAGCCGCTTGCACCAATCGCTTTAGGGCATCATAGGCCAACACCCGCTCCAGCTCTAGTTCTCCGGCCAGTGTCCGGATGATATTTACACGGGCCGCAGCATGCGCCGCCTTCAGCGGCGCGACGCAATGGTCGTTGAACACCAGCCAGTCGAGCCAGACGTTGGTGTCGAGGACGATGCGCACGCAAGCCCACCCGTGTCAGGCAGCAAGCAACTGCCGCAACACATAAGGCAGGATGCCGCCGTGCTTGTAGTAGTCGGCCTCGATCGGCGTATCGACGCGCAGCGTCACGGTGACTTCGCGCCGGATGCCATCGCGCCCGGTGATGATGAGTGCAGCGTTGCCAAGGGGTTTGATGCCGTCATCGAGCCGCACATCAATCACTTCATCGCCCTTGATGCCGAGCAACTCCCAACTGTCACTGGCCTTCCATTGCAGCGGCAGCACGCCCATGCCGACCAGATTAGAGCGGTGGATGCGCTCGAAACTTTTTGCCACTACCGCCTTGATACCGAGCAGTTGCGTGCCCTTGGCGGCCCAGTCGCGCGAGGAGCCGGTGCCGTATTCCTCGCCGCCAAACACGACGGTGGGTGTGCCTTGCGCGCGGTATTTCATGGCGGCGTCGTAGAGGAACATTTTTTCACCCGCTGCGCCTGCAGCACCTATTGCGCCCGCAGCACCCGCAGCGGCGTTGCCGTAAAACAAGGTGAGGCCGCCTTCCTCACGCGCGCCATTGGCCGCAGCAGGAATCATCAGGTTCTTGATGCGCACGTTGGCGAAGGTGCCGCGCAGCATCACCTCATGATTGCCGCGCCGCGCGCCGTAGGAGTTGAAGTCTGCCCGCATCACACCGTGCGCGCGCAGATACTGGCCGGCCGGAGTGGACTCTTTGATCGAGCCGGCCGGCGAGATGTGGTCGGTGGTGATCGAGTCGCCAAATAGCGCGATGATGCGCGCGCCGCTGATGTCCGCTGTGGCTTTGGAGGTGCCATTCGCCGCATCGGGCTGTAGACGAAAACCTTCGAAAAACGGCGGCTCGGCAATGTAGGTACTGGCGGGCCAGTTGTAGACTTGGCCCGCCACGCCTTTGATGTCACTCCACAATTGGCCCGGCGCGCTCTTGACCTTGGCGTAGTTGGCTCTGAACGCCGGGCCGTTGATGGCGAATTTCATCAGGGCGTAAACCTCGTCGCTCGACGGCCAGATATCGCCCAGATAAATCGCGCGCGGCTTGCCGTCTTTGCCGCGCCCGGTGCCAACTGGCTGCGTCATCAAATCGACGGTAACGTTGCCGGCCAGCGCATAGGCCACCACCAGCGGCGGCGAGGCGAGAAAGTTGGCCTTCAAATTCGGGTGAATGCGTGCCTCAAAATTGCGGTTGCCCGACAGCACGGCGGCGCACACCAGATCGTTGTCGATGATCGCTTGATTGATAGCGGGCGCGAGATCGCCCGCATTGCCGATGCAGGTGGTGCAGCCATAGGCCGCCACATGGAAGCCGAGTTGCTCCAGATACGGCAGCAGCCCGGCGTTGCTGAGGTATTGCGTCACCATGCGCGAGCCGGGCGCGAGCGAGGTCTTGACGCGCGGGTGGATGGTGAGGCCGGCCTCGACCGCTTTTTTGGCGAGCAGACCGGCCGCCAGCATCACACTCGGGTTCGAGGTGTTGGTGCAGGAGGTGATGGCCGCAATCAGCACATCGCCATTGCGAATCTCCACCCCAGCGCCGGCCGGGTAATGCTGCTGCAATTTTTCAGGCGGCTGGTTGAATCCATTGTGCGCCGCTGGTTGCGAGAACAGTGTGGTGAACTGCTGTGCTACATGGGTGATCTCGATGCGGTCTTGTGGACGCTTTGGCCCCGCAAGCGATGGGGCAACCGTGGCCAGGTCGAGTCTGACCACGCGGGTGTAATCAATCTCCCCGGCCTGCGCCACGCCGAATAAATGTTGCGCTCTGAAATAGGCCTCGAATAGATTGATCTCGTCCTGCGTGCGCCCGGTGCCCTTGAAGTAATCGATGGTGCGCTGATCCACCGGAAAGAACCCCATGGTCGCGCCGTATTCAGGTGCCATGTTGGCAATGGTGGCGCGGTCGGGCAGGGCGAGCGAACTGGTGCCTGCGCCGAAGAACTCGACAAACTTGCCCACCACTTTTTCCCGCCGCAGCATCTCGGTCACGGTGAGCACCAGATCGGTGGCGGTCACGCCCTCGCGCAGCGCGCCGGTGAATTCAACACCGATCACGTCCGGTGTGAGGATGTAGACCGGCTGCCCGAGCATTGCCGCCTCGGCTTCGATGCCGCCCACGCCCCAGCCCACCACGCCGATGCCATTAATCATGGTGGTGTGGCTGTCGGTGCCGACCAGCGTGTCGGGGTAGACCACGCCATCTTGCAGCGTCACCCCGCGCGCGAGGTATTCAAGGTTGACCTGATGCACGATGCCAAAGCCGGGCGGCACCACGCGAAATGTCTCGAACGCCTGCATGCCCCATTTCAAAAATTCGTAACGCTCCTGATTGCGTTTGAATTCGAGCTGCATGTTCAGATCAAGCGCGTTTTTGGCGGCGTAGTGATCGACCATGACCGAGTGATCGACCACCAGATCGACCGGCACCAGCGGCTCGATGGTCTTGGGGTCACGGCCCAGCTTCAATGCCGCGCTGCGCATGGCGGCCAGATCAGCCAGCAGCGGCACGCCGGTGAAATCCTGCAACACCACACGAGCCACCACGAAGGGAACCTCTTCGGTGCGCGCAGCGTTGGGCTGCCAGTTGGCCAATTGCCTGACGTGTTCGGCAGTGACACGGCGGCCATCGCAATGGCGCAGCACCGATTCGAGCACGATGCGCAGCGAGACCGGCAGACGGGTGATGTTGGGAAACTGTTTGGCCAGTTCAGGCAGCGAATGCAGTTTGAGCGTGCGCTGGCCGACCTTGAACGTTTTGAGGGTAGAGGCCAAGGAATGAACAGCGGGATGACGGGACATGGTGCTCTCCTTCTGGCCAGAAGCTGCGCTGGCCGGTATCGCAGGCGGTTCGCTGATGCTGACACCTAAATGAATTGGCGCGCCGCGATGAACATGATAGAGGGAAACGCCGCACGATGGCATATTCGGTAAATTAATACATAAAACTATATAAATAAACTTCTTGACATGCATCTAAATAGATAGAATTATGTGCAAATGGAAAACGAATGCACCATCCAATTGTTTGCCCAGGGGTGCTGGCACGACGCTGCCAGCGTACTCCTGCTCGGCCCCGCAGAGCAGGGTTGCCTGGCTGCAACTTACACCGGCTATGGTGTTGAATGGGTGATTGACCACGTCGGTGCGCGCGATGCTTGGGCCTTGAGCAGCCAGTTGCCGGTGTTGCTCGACGGCATCAAGGCTGCGCACTGGCCGGTGGTGCTGATCGACCTGCTGCCACAGGGCTATGGCCGCGAGGAACTGCTGCGGCAATTGAATCTGCCCGAAACGCTGGGCGCGTCTGCCGATTGGCGTTTGCTGCTGGCGGGCGCGGGCAATCCGGTGGGCCATCTTCGCATCAAGCAAGCGGCCGAGTGGCTGGCCCACCACGCCGGCCCGCGCCAGGGGTTTACCGATGCCGAGGTAGCGTTGCGCTCGGGTGACTTCATCCATTACCTGAGCGCGCACGGGCTGTTCGTGGCCGGGTCGTCCGGGGTGCAGGGCGAGTGGCCCAAGCTGTTGATGACGCGCGCGCGTGATGGCTTGCTCTATCTCGATCACACGCTGCCGGACAACGAGGCAAAACAGCATTTCATCGTCAAGTTCGGTCGCGGCCCGAACCAGCGTCTGGCCCAGATTCTGCGGCACGAAGCCCCCTACATGGAGATCGCGCGGCACTTGGGGCTGCGCGTGCATGCGCCGCTGAGCCTGCGCGAACAGGCGCTGTTCATTCTGCGCTTTGACCGCCAGGTGGTCAAGGGCGCAGTGGTGCGCCTTGCGCAAGAGAGCCTCGCCACACTCACAGACCGGGCCGGGTTTGGCGTGGCCCCTGCGCACGAGGAGGTGTGCCGCAAGTTAGCTGACGTATGCGATGACCCGCTCACCGAAGTGCTGGAGTATTTGCGCCGCGACATCGCCAATCTGGCGCTCGGCAACAAGGACAATCACGCACGCAACACCGCACTGCAGCGCGACTTTAACGGGCGCATCAGTCTCACACCCCTGTTTGATTTCGCGCCGATGTATCTGCACCCGGACGGCATTGGGCGGCGCATGCGTTGGGAGCACGACAACGGTGGCACGCCGGACTGGGCGCGGGTGTTAAGCGCGGTGTGTGAGCAATGCGGGCTGCCACGCGCGCCGCTGCTCAAGGGGTTAAAAGCGATGGCACCGCGCTTGGCACAAATCGCAACCGATGGCGCAGCATTCGGGCTGGAGAAAGAGGTTCACGCTTTCCTGGCTCCCGCCATCACCGCCCAGGCAAGTGCGCTCAAAGCGCTGCGTTAAGCACGCCACAGGCCACGAACGCGATAACCGGCACAGCACAGATGGACAAACGCTACAAGCCGCTCCCGCTGGCACAGCAACTGACGCTGCGCAAGCAGGCCGTTGAAGACATTCTGGCCCACCCCGAGTGGACGCTGCGCGCATCGGTGCGCCACATGAAAGGGGCGCTGCATCTGACCACCGCTGAACTAGCCAAGCTGGCCGGTATCTCGACCCGCACGTTGCAAGACATCGAGCAAGGCCGCAGTCAAGGCACGGTGCAGACCATGAACCGGGTGCTTGGTGTGCTCGGGTTGCGGCTGGGGACAGTGAGTGTGGGTGTAAGCGCGGGTGTAAGCGCGGGTGTAAGCGCGGGTGTAAGCGTGAGTGCGAGTGCGAAGCCGTCGAAGTTGCCGCGATCGCTGCGACTGCGGCTACCCTCGCGCCGCCGCGACAGCACCGGGTAGCAACTCAGGCGGCCGGCGGTTTGATTTCTTCCAGCCGGTCAGTCGCCGGCGGTGGCGTGCGTGACAGCGCGGCAATCTCGGCGCGCAGCGCGGGTGTCATGTCCACATTCACCGCAGCGAGCGAATCGCGCAACTGTTCCACATTGCGCGCGCCGATGATCGGTGCCGTGATGGCCGGATGCGCGCCAACCCACGCGACCGCCGTGGCTACCGGGTTGAGGCTGCGCGCTTTGCAAAAGGCGATGAACTTCTCTGCCACCTCAAACACCCACTCCTCGCCGTAACGCGCCGCATAGGTTTTGTTGGTCTTGATCCGTCCGTTCGCATCACCCGAATATTTGCCGGACAGCAAGCCGGCCGCACCGGGGCTGTAGGGAATCACGCCAATGCCGTTGGCCTGCGCCATTGGCAGCAGCTCGACCTCAGCTTGGCGCTTCACCAGGTTGTACATCGGCTGCATCACCTGCAGGCGCGCCCAGTTGTTGCGCTCCTGCATATCGACCGCGCGCTGCGCCTGCCACGCCGCGTAATTGCTCACGGCCGGGTAGAGCACCTTGCCCGATTGCACCAGGTCTTCGAGCGCACGCATCGATTCTTCGATCGGCGTGCGCTGGTCGAATTGATGCAGGAACAGCACCTCGACACGGTCGGTGTTGAGGCGCTTCAAACTCGCTTCAATCGCACGCACCACATGGCGGCGCGACGTGCCGCGTGCATTGATGTCGTCACTGGCCGGGTTGTAGCACTTGGTCGTAATCACCAGATCATCACGATGCCCCTGTATCAGCCGGCCCAAAATCTCCTCGGCGCGGCCCTTGTTGTACTGGTCGGCGCAGTCGAAAAAATTGATGCCGGCATCGCGGCTGGCTTTGTACATCGATGCCGACATCGCTTCGTCGGCATCACCACCGAAGGACATGGTGCCAAAGCACAGTTCAGAAACCTGGACACCGGTGCGGCCGAGGGGCTTGTGTTTCATGCGTCACTCCAATCAATGTGAATGAATGGTGAATGAATGGTGAATCAATGCAGGGAAGGTGCGAGTGTAAGGGAACGGCGTGCGGCAGTGACGCAAAGCGGTTCGTTGCGCCCGCCATTGCTGCGCAAGGGCGGGCGCTCAAAGCACTCCACATGGTGGACGCGGATCGCGTGGATAATTTCAGGAGTTCATTGGTTCATTGGGGAATGCAGCCATGCGCACGAATCCAGATCAGATTGAAAACGTCAGGCAGTGGGTCAACGCGGCGCAGCGCATCGTGGTGCTGACCGGCGCCGGCATCTCGACCGAATCGGGGATTCCCGATTTTCGCGGCCCGCAGGGTGTGTGGACCAAAAATCCGCTGGCAGAAAAACTCTCCAACATTCATTACTACATGCGTGATGCTGAAGTGCGCAAGGCCGCCTGGCGCGCGCGCATCGAGCATCCGGTGTGGGAAGCGCAGCCCAATGCCGGCCATCTTGCCCTGGTCGAGATCGAGCGGCGCGGCAAACTGCATGCGCTGATTACGCAAAACATCGACGAGCTGCATCAGGTGGCCGGCAATGCAGCGGACAAGGTGATCGAAGTGCATGGCACGGTGCGCAGTGTGGTGTGCATGCGCTGTGGCGCGCGCTCGCCGATGCAGCAGACACTGGAACGCTTGCGCGCCGGCGAGAACGATCCGGACTGCCGCAGTTGCGGCGGCATTCTGAAAAGCGCCACCATCTCCTTTGGTCAGAATCTGGTGCCCGAGGTGATCGCGCGTGCCATGCGTTGTGCGAGCGAGGCCGACCTGTTTTTCTCGATCGGTACCAGTCTGCAGGTGTATCCAATCGCAGGCGCGGTTGAGCTGGCCAAGCAGTCCGGTGCGCGCCTC
>JANOYK010000380.1:0-6595 GCA_031428855.1 Burkholderiales bacterium
CCAATTACCCCGCTCTGATTTTTCCGCAGTTTTTTCCCCGATGTTTTCCTCGATGTTTTCCCTGACCTTCGCTGATCTCACGTCATGAAAACCAAACCCTGCCTGACCCACGAAGACTGCCAAAAAATCGCTGCCGCCAGCGCCGCCGAAGCGCGCGCCCACAACTGGGCCGTCAGCATCGCCATCGTTGACGACGGCGGCCACCTACTCTGGTACGAGCGCCTCGACGGTGCCGCGCCCTCCAGCGCCGAAATCGGCCCGGCCAAAGCGCGCATGGCGGCGCTCGGCCGGCGCGAAACCAAAGCCTATGAAGACATGATTAACGGCGGCCGCTACTCCTTCCTCTCCGCCGCCAGCGCCACCAATCTGCGCGGCGCCATGATGGAAGGCGGCGTGCCCATCATGGTTGAGGGCCACTGCATCGGCGGCATCGGTGTCTCCGGTGTCAAATCGCCCGAAGATGCACAGATCGCGCAGGCCGGTATCAAGGCGCTGCTGGGTTAAGTCTCCTGGCTCGCGCGCCCCGCAAATAGGCACTCCGTAGGAGCGCCCTTGGGCGCGAAAACCAGCCGCGCAAATGTTACGGCCAAAACATAACCATCCCCTGAAACCCGCTACCACAGCCATTCTACAAAGACATGCGGCCAAAATCGTTGGTGCAGGCGGCTCTCAAGGCAGGCATCAGCTTAACTGCGTGGGCCAGCGCAACCGTTCTGTCTCTCGCCACGCTCTACGGCGGCGCAACTCTGGTGCTGGGCATCATCCCGGTCAACCGCGGCTTCACTGCGCCAGCCGAGGGCGTGGAGATTTTCGTCCGCTCCAACGACATCCACACCGATCTGGTGTTGCCGGTGGTCAACGCCGTGATCGACTGGCGCACACTGCACCCGGCGCGCGATTTCGGCCCGCCACTGCGGCCTCTCAACACCACACTCTCACTCGAAGCAGACCTCGACCCATCACGCAATCCGCGCGCTACCCACATCGCCTTTGGCTGGGGCGATCAGGGGTTTTATTTCGAGACGCCGGATTGGACTGATCTGAAACCGGGTATTGCGCTCAATGCCTTCTCGGGCCGCGCGCCAAGCGCCATGCACGTCGAATATCTCGCACGCCCCGCCACCGGGCCGCGTATGCGCCGCCTCGTCATCACATCACAGCAATATCGCGCGCTCGCGGCCTACGTGCAAGCCGGGTTCATACGCGACGCCGAAGAAAAGTTGAAGCCGTTTCCTGGCCGCGGCTACACGCTGCACGACACCTTCTACGCCGCACGCGATTCGTACGGCCCGTTCCTTACCTGCAACGAATGGACCCGGCGCGGCCTCGCCGCTGCCGGTGTGCGCGTGCCGGTCTGGACGCCGTTGCCGTGGGGGCTCATGACCGCCCCAGAAAAACAGTGAGGCGCGTCAGAGTGCCGGAAACCGGCGCGGAAGATTTTCGTCAACCAGAACAGTCCGGGACTGCCAGGTCATGCGAACGCTTCAATCCCGGTCAGCGTCGTCTCCCGTGCAACCCGGCTGCCGGCAAACGCCACCGCCGCCCTGATTTGTTCAACCGTGATGTGCGGGTAAGACTCAACGATTGCCGCCTCCGGCATGCCGGAAGATAAACAATCGAGAATCAATTCGACCGTGATGCGTGTTCCCTTGATGCGCGGTTTCCCCGAGCAGGTATCGGCAGTCGCTGTGATGTGGTCTTGCCAGTTCATGTCGCATCTCCTTGGAGAAATGG
Source organism: Burkholderiales bacterium (assembly GCA_031428855.1). Classification (GTDB taxonomy): domain Bacteria; phylum Pseudomonadota; class Gammaproteobacteria; order Burkholderiales; family JAEUOS01; genus CANJDH01. The sequence goes on from JANOYK010000380.1 coordinate 1,735, forward strand.
TTGAGGGCTGAAGTTTCGCCACACCAAGTCGCCGGCCGGTTGCAGCATCATCGACGATCCTTGGAGAAATGGTTGAGGGCTGAAATTTCGCCACACCCCATGTTGGAATTCTCCCACTTTTCGAATATTGCTCTTGGTTTTTTGCGTTGTGGGTAGCCTATCTCCATCACAGTGTGCCATCAAGAAATGCATGCCCTACGAAATATTAATCCGCGCCCACCGCAAGCGGCGGGCGATGCCCACATCAAGCGCGGCGGTGTTGAAGGCCTACGTGTTTCAAGCCGCGCGCAGCAGCCGCCAGCGCCTCAACGTCCCCGGCGTTCTTCGCTTCGCGCGCGCCACGCATCAGCGATGTTCGCGCGTTCTTGATCTTGCCTGCCGCGAACGCGCGTGCTGCGGCAAGCATGAATGGGCCATCATTCAGGCGGGCGTATTGATCCCGTCGCAACAGCACATTTCCAGACACCCCACCTTCGAGTCTTGTTTTGAAACGGCCGTTCCTGTCCATCAACACAAGCACCTTGCCTTCGTCGGCTAAACGATGCATCAGGGCGGGTGAGACCAATGTATTGCCGAAACACACTACGCTGCCAAGATGGTGCAGAGGCACGCGCAAACGGGTTTCGCGTTCTTCCTCGACACGGATGGTGTCGTGATCCAGATGTAGATACGCTTTTTCGAGCGTGACATAAAGGGTGTTGAGAATGACTTCCACGCTTCAGTCCTCAGGTTCAAACAAGCTGGCGCGCAGGGCGTTCAATCGGCTGGAATCGGCCAATACCTTGGGTTGGCAGGTCTGATTCATCGAACACTCGCCGCAACGGTGATCGTTGACTGGCGGCGGCAACACAGCGGACGCAAGCATGATGCGAATTTGCTTCACGACATCTGCGACGCGATCGCGTAATTGCTGATCGACCATCACCTCTCTGCGCCGCCGGCTGGCGGCGTGGAAAATCGCACCCTTGGCAATCGGCCGGCCAAACATTTCTTCAAGGCAAAGCGTCTGCGCCGCGAGTTGGAGATCATCGTTCTCGCGCCGCTTGTTCGGCCCGTGCTTGTACTCGACCGGGTAAATCGCGCCATCTGGCCAAAATTCGACCACATCGCATTTGCCGATCAGCCCCAGCTTGTCGCTCCAAACCGGCAACGCGTATTCGATGCGCGCCCCATCCGTGCTGGTGACGTGTGCGACCCGGTCAACCCGTGCATGCTCCGCGTTGCCGCGCATCGTATGGATGTTGTCGGTGAACTGACTCTCCAGATAAATCAACGCGCAGCGGCGCGGACAATACGAATACTGGTTGAGCGCCGAAATGTTGACAGGCTCACTCTCCAAGTCAAGTTTTTCCATAGCAGCCCGCCTGCAGATTGAATACTACTGAAACGACTACACAAGGCACACAACGTACGCTATAATTTCCGGCATGAAACTGTATGCCTGGAACGCTGACAAGAACCTGCAACTCCAAAAGGAGCGGGGAGTGTCGTTCGAAGAAGTTGTGTTTCACATACGAGCCGGTGACGAAGTGGACCAGTTTGACCATCCAAATAAAGCGCTCTATCCAAATCAAAAAGTATCAGTGGTGATGATCGAAGGCTATGCGTATTTCGTTCCGTTTGTCGAATCCGAAACCGAGATTTTTTTGAAAACCATTATTCCGAGCCGCAAGGCCACGAAAAAGTATGCGGGTGAAAAAAATGAAAAAACTTGATGCTGAAGAACAAGAAATTCTTGACGCCTTCGAAGCGGGGACGCTAAAGCGGTCGGCCAACGCCAAAGCTGAAATCAAGCGCCACCAGGAATACGCCGCCGCCACTTTGCAGAAGGACAGCCGCATCAACATCCGGCTTTCCTCCAAAGACTTGCGGTCCCTGCAAAAACGCGCCTTGCAGGAGGGTTTGCCGTACCAAACCCTGATCGCAAGCCTGTTGCATAAATATGTCGAAGGCCGGCTGGTGGAGCAGCGTTAAAGCACACGCCCCGCCAGCCAAGATTCACCGCTCCTACACTTTCACATGGTTCGCAGTTTGTCTTCCTCTTGCTCGTTTTCCCATTTTTCGTAATCCTCTACCGATTTCGCACCCTTCACTTTTAAAGCGCAGCTTGGCCCATCGGATGTTTCGCCCCGCGAATATGCCGTAGCCCGCACCGAGAACTTGGTCCAACGTTCGGCTTGCGACTTCCTTGGCCGGTGCATCAAGTCCAATGGCCGCATGGATGGCGTCGAGCGCGAAGCTGCGCACCGCGCGGCGCATGTGACACCACGCATCCAGATACCAATTGTCACGGTAATGCACCAGACGCTGCGGCGAAACTTCTCTTTCAGTAGTAGTACGGCTCTGGCGTGAGTAGTGTTGAATCCGGATGCGCTTGCGATTGACCAGAGCATGCGCAACGACGGTGAATTGCTCCGGTGATTTTTTGCGCGCGGCCATGGAAAGCACCTTGACGCGACGGCGCACTTGATCGGCTTGCGCCCGGCTTGGGCCAAGCATTTGTTCGAGCCGGTCAATCAACGGGCGCACGTGGTCACTGATCAGCCCGCCTCCATCCAGGCCCACCAGCAGCTGATGCATTGTGAGAAGCGCATGAGCCTCGGTTGCCGAAAACCAGAGTCCGGTCAGCGAAACCCTTTCGCCTGAATTACCCGGCGTCTTCTCAAATTTATAGGTGCCGTTATCCCGATCCCAGACAATCGGCATTTTGTGCCGTTCGCGCATGTAGGCCACGTCGCGCTTGACCGTGGCGCGCGAAACCTCCAACTGGGCCACCAGATCGGCGAGCGTCGCCGGCCGGCCGTTGGCCAGGAGATTTTCAATTTTGTGAAAGCGCTCTGTCCGCTCCATAGGCTCTGGATGATGTTTTTATGGTCGATGTCTCTAAAACTGTTGGTGGGAGCGGATCTGCGCTATACGGCAATGAAAATTTTTAATGGACAAGCGCATTCAGAACGGCAGGTATCAAATAAATCGACTTCGATGTCATAAAAACAAGCAGCATTTAATCCGGTAGGCCGCATGTTCCTTGCGATAATTCACGATTCAACCGTAACACACCCAACGCCATGGACCACCCCGCCCCGCAAACCATCCTGCTCGCCGATTACACGCCGCCGGCCTATCTGATCGACACGGTTGATCTGACGTTTGAACTCGATCCAGGCGCAACCATCGTGTCGTCGCGCATCGCGGTGCGGCGCAATCCGCAACACGCGGATGCGCCGCAAGCCGCATTGGCATCACGGGCCGCCCCCGCTCGGCTGGTGCTCAACGGCGAACAACTCGATCTGATCTCGGTGGCCATCATCGGCACGCCGCTCGGCGCGCCGCAGTTTGTGCAGACCGGTGATGCGCTGATGATTGCCACGGTGCCTGATGCCTTCACGCTGGAGATCACGACGCGCATTGCACCGGCGGACAACACTTCGCTGATGGGCTTGTACGTCTCGAACGGCAATTTCTTCACCCAGTGTGAGGCCGAGGGCTTCCGCAAGATCACGTACTTTCCCGACCGGCCCGACGTGATGGCGCAGTACAGCGTGACCGTGATAGGTGACAAGGCGCGCTATCCGGTGCTGTTGTCCAACGGCAATTGCGTCGAGAAAAAAGACCTTGACGGCGGGCGGCACATGGCGCGCTGGGTCGATCCCTTTCTCAAGCCGTCTTACCTGTTTGCGCTGGTGGCGGGTAATCTGGCGAAGCTTGAGGAGACCATCAAGACCAAGAGCGGCAAGAACAAGCTGCTGCAAATTTATGTCGAGCCGCGCGACCTGCCCAAAACGCGCCACGCGATGGATTCGCTGATCCACTCGATCAAGTGGGACGAGCGGCGCTTCGGACTTGAACTCGACCTCGATCAATACATGATCGTCGCGGTCGGCGATTTCAACATGGGGGCGATGGAGAACAAGGGCCTCAACGTCTTCAACACCAAGTACGTGCTGGCCGATGCCGCCACCGCGACCGACGCCGATTACGACGGCATCGAGTCGGTGATCGCGCATGAATATTTTCACAACTGGACCGGCAACCGCGTCACCTGCCGCGACTGGTTTCAGCTGTCGTTGAAAGAAGGCCTGACGGTGTTCCGCGATCAGGAGTTTTCAATGGACATGAGCGGCTCACCGTCTGGCCGGGCGGTGCGCCGCATCGGCGACGTGCGCGTGCTGCGGGCGGCGCAGTTCCCCGAAGATGCCGGGCCGATGGCGCATCCGGTACGGCCCGATGCCTACATGGAGATCAGCAATTTCTACACCGTGACGATTTACGAAAAAGGTGCAGAAGTCGTGCGCATGTACCAGACCATGTTCGGTGTGGAGGGTTTCCGGCGCGGCATGGATTTGTATTTCAAGCGTTACGACGGGCAGGCCGTGACCTGCGATGATTTTTTTGCAGCGATGGCCGATGCGAACCATGCTGCCGCCAATCACGACGCGCTGACAGCGTTTGAAGCGGCGCAGTTTGGGCGCTGGTACAGCCAGGCCGGCACACCGCGGCTCGCCGTCACCGGCCTGTATGACGCCAAAGCGAGGACCTACACGCTGCGCGCGCGCCAGTCGTGCGCACCGACACCGGGCCAGCCGGACAAAAAACCGTTCGTGATCCCGCTCAATCTGGCCTTGCTCGGTACGGATGGCAAACCGCTCATGCTCAAGCTGGCCGGCGAATCACTCGCGCGCGGCCCGCAGGCGATGCTGTTGTGTAGCGGCAGCGACAACGTATTTGTGTTTGAGAACGTGGCGCAAGCGCCAGTGCCATCGCTGCTGCGCGAGTTCTCGGCGCCGGTCACACTCGATTTTGATTACAGCGATGCGGATTTGTCGTTCCTGCTGGCGCACGACAGCGACGCTTTCAACCG
>JANOYK010000381.1:0-1788 GCA_031428855.1 Burkholderiales bacterium
TTTTTCCTTGTCGAGCAGCGCTTCCATTTTCTTGACTTCGCGCTCGGTGGCCCAATAGGACGCGCCTTCCGGCAATTTGAGATCAACCAGAATTTCGGTGCGCGTTGACGACGGAAAAAATTGCTGCTGCACGAACTTGAAACCAAAAATCGATAGCGCAAACAGCGCCACGGTGACGGCAATCACGGTCTTGCGCCAGGTGATGCACCATTCAACGACATCGCGAAAGTGTGCGTAAAAATTGCTCCCCGCTGACGCGATGCTGCGCACCAGCGGCAAGCGGGTGAACCAGTTGCCTTGCTCTGAAGAATGGCTCCCAGAGCCACTCTTGGCGTGACCGCCCCCGTGCGGATGGGCCGGCAGCAAGTGATAACCCAGGTAGGGAATCACGATCACCGCCGCCACCCACGAGATCAACAACGCCAGCACCACCACCTGAAAAATCGAGATGGTGTATTCGCCCGTGCTTGACTTCGCAGTCGCAATCGGCAGGAAGCCGGCCGCAGTGACCAGCGTGCCGGTCAGCATCGGAAACGCAGTCGAGGTGTAGGCGAAGCTGGCCGCCTTGAAGCGGTCCATGCCCTCGTCCATTTTCACGGCCATCATCTCGACGGCGATGATGGCGTCATCAACCAAAAGACCGAGCGCGAGGATCAATGCACCAAGTGAAATCTTGTGCAGGCCCACGTCGAACACCTGCATGAACATGAAGGTGAGCGCCAGCACCAGCGGAATCGACAGCGCGACCACCAGCCCGGTGCGCACCCCGAGCGAGAGAAAACTCACCGCCAGCACAATGATGACGGCCTCGGCGACCGAGCGCACGAAGTCGCTGACCGCGGCGCGCACTGCACGCGGCTGGTCGTTGACGCGGTCAATTTCCAGCCCTACCGGCAGCGATTTTTCAATGCGGTGCAACTCGTGATCCAGGTTTTTGCCCAACCCAATGATGTCGCCGCCACGCCGCATCGCCACGCCAATGCCGATGGCTTCATGCCCCTGAAAGCGCAGCTTGGGTTGCGGCGGATCGGTGAAGCCGCGCTTGACCTCAGCAATGTCGCCTAAGCGAAAGGTGCGGCCATTGGCGCGGATCGGAATGTTGCGCACACTCTCGGCGCTCTCGAAATCACCCGACACACGCAAGTAGATGCGCTCGGCCGGCGTCTCGAAATTGCCGGCCGGCGTCATGATGTTTTGCGCCTGCAGAGTCGCAATTACCGTGTTGATGTCGAGACCGAGATTGGCGATCTTGACGTTGGCCAGTTCAACAAACAATTTTTCGTCCTGCACGCCGATCAGTTCCACCTTGGCCACATCGGGTACGCGCAGCAGTTCTTTTTTGATGCGCTCGGCCGCTTCTTTCACATCGGCATAGCTGTAGCCGTCGCCGGTAATGGCGTAGATGTTGCCAAAGGTGTCACCGAATTCGTCGTTAAACGTGGGGCCGATGATGCCCGGCGGCAACTCACCGCGCAGGTCGCCGATTTTCTTGCGCGCCTGATAAAAAATCTCCGGCATCTTTGCGGCCGGTTCGGAATCCTTCACCACCACAAACACCAGCGACTCGCCGGGCCGCGAAAAGCTGCGCACGAAATTGATCTCAGGCATCTCTTGCAATTTCTTCTCGACCCGTTCGGTCACCTGCTGCTCGATCTCGCGCGCGGTGGCCCCGGGCCAGCCGGTACGCACCGTCATCACCTTGAAGGTGAAGGGCGGGTCTTCGGATTGCCCCAGCTTGCCGTAGGAAAAAATGCCGATGAAGCCCAGCACCACAATGCAGAACAGCAC
>JANOYK010000382.1:0-5692 GCA_031428855.1 Burkholderiales bacterium
GCCGAGACCGACGCGCGCATCAAGGCCGAAGCCGAACGCATGGTGCGCGAGCAGCGCGCGATTCAGGAGAAAGAGCGTCAGGAACGCGAAGCTGCCGCACGCGCAGCCGCCGAGGAAGAAGCCCGCGTCAAGGCCGAGGCCGAGCGGGTAGCGCGTGAGCAGCGTGAGCGTGAAGAAGCCGAACGCCGCGCTGCCGAAGAAGAAGCCAAGGGCAAAGCGGAAGAAGAAGCCCGTCTCAAAGCCGAGGCCGAGCGTCTCGCGCGTGAACAGCGTGAACGTGAAGAGGCCGAGCGCCGCGCTGCCGAAGAAGAAGCCCGCCGCAAAGCCGAGGAAGAAGCGCGCATCAAGGCAGAGGCCGAGCGCCTCGCGCGCGAACAGCTTGAGCGTGAAGAAGCCGCACGCCGCGCCGCTGAGGAGGAAGCCAAACGCAAAGCCGAAGAAGAAGCCCGCATCAAGGCCGAGGCCGAACGCCTCGCACGCGAACAACTGGAGCGCGAAGCCAAAGAACAGCGTGAGCGCGAAGAAGCGGCCCAGCGCGCTGCCGAGGAAGAGGCACGCCAGAAGGCCGAAGCCGCCCGCCGCGCCGCTGAAGAAGAAGCGCGCATCAAGGCTGAAGCAGAGCGCATGGCGCGTGAGCAGATGGAGCGCGAAGACCAGGAACGCCGCGAACGCGAAGAAGCGCCGAAACGCGCCGAAGAAGAGGCCGCGCGCCGCGCTGCTGAAGAAGAAGCCCGCAACACCGAGGAAGCGGCTCGCGTCAAAGCTGAGGAAGAAGCGCGGCGCAAGGCTGAAGAAGATGCGCGCCTTAGCCTTAAAGCCGAGGCCAAGGCTCAGAAAAAGGCCGAGGCAGAGCGCCAAGCGCAGCAGGCGCGCGAACGGGAGGAAAAGGAGCGTGCTGACCGGGAGCGTGCGGAGCGCGAGCGTGCTGACCGGGAGCGTACCGAACGCGAAGCGGCGGAGAAGCAAGCTGCTGCTGCGGCTGCTACCGCTGCTGCGGCCGCCTCAGCGGCTGCATTGCTCGCCCAGCAGGCCGCAGCCACCCCGGCTGCTGCACCCGCCGCTGATGGCAGCGGTCTCGATTTCGCGCCCGTATCCGACGAGCAGCGGCGCAAAGACGAAGTTGCCAAATTGCTGGCCGGTGCCACGGCATTGAGGCCCGACGGCGCCACGCCGCTCACCGGCGGCGGGCCCGATACGTTCGCCAATACCGGACCGGAATTTGATCCGTTCGCCGACGACAGCCCGAAACCGGGCAAAGAGCAGGAACTGGCGTCGCGCCGCGAAATCGAGCAGGAAGCGCGTGACCGCGCCAGCGCCAGCGCCGAACCCGCAGACACACCAGAGCACCATGCCGAACCCGCGCATGAGCCGGCACTGGCCAAAGTCCGGCGCAGCGGCGGTGGTCTGCCACTGGGCAAAATCACTGGCGCGGTGGCAGCGCTGGTGCTGGTCGGGGCGATTGGCTATGTATTCATGATGCCGGTCGACAAACCGGGCATTGAGCGCGCGCTCAGTGAGCGGCTGGGTGAAGCGGTCACGGTGGATGCGGCCAAGGTGTCACCCTTCTCCGCCGCACTGACGCTGACTGGCGTCAATATTGGCCCGCTCAAACTCGCCAGCGTGGCGGCATCGACCGACTTCTCGGCCCTGTTCTCGAGCCAGAAGATCTGGAAATCGGTGGATATCACGGGCTTGTCGATTGACGCCGCGGCGGCGCGCAGCCTGATTGCGCTGGGCGCGCGTGACGTGCCAAAAACCGCAGCTGGCAAAGTGCAGATCCAGCGGCTGCACATTACTGATATGGAAATTTCGGGGCTGCCTGTCGCCGCGCCGAAATTCAAGGCCGACATCTTGTTCACGTCATCGGGCGCACTCAAGCTGATTACGCTGGCGACAGCGGATGACAAAGCGCGCGCCATTCTCCAGCCGGAAGAAAAAGGCTGGCTGGTGAATATTGAATCGAAGGGCATGATCTGGCCGGCCGGCCCCAAGATCGCGTGGGAAAGTGTGCGCGCCAAAGGCATCGGCAGCGCTAACGGCATCAAGTTCGAGGACTACACCATCGGCCATTTTGGCGGCGTCAGCCGCGGCGCAGGCGAACTCTCCTGGAACAACGGCTGGAAATTCAACGGCAACCTCGATGCTGGCGCAATCGAGTCCGAAGCCATCGCCCAGGCGTTTTTCGACGCAACACCGGTGTCAGGCACGATCGAAGGCAAGCTCAGCATCGCCATGAGCAGTCCGTCGCTGGCGCGCCTGTTTGAGACGCCGCAGATTGACGGTGCTTTGAGTGTCAGCAAAGCCATCCTCAAAACGGTGGACCTGGCGCGCACGGCGCAAACCGGTGCCACCGCGCAAGGCTCGACCCGCTTTACCGACTTCTCCACCACCCTGGCAGTGGCTGGCGGCAGAGTTCAGCTCAAGGACATCAAAGGGGTATCAGGCCTGTTGACGGTCAGCGGCAACGCACAGTTGGATGCCGCAAAGAACGTCAGCGGCGGCCTGCTGGTGGAACTGGGAGTGGGCGGCTCACGCGCCAAGGCCAATGTCAAACTGTCGGGGACGATGGCAGAGCCGAAGCTGGCGAAGTAGGCGGCGCCACCGGAAGGCGTGCGTAGAGCACGCATAAAAAAACGCGCTCCCCGGAGTGCGTTTTTTTTGAATCACCTCTGCGGGCGGCTTGGGCGCTGGCTCACAATTTACGGTCACGCGCAGGCGGCAAAAAGCTGGAGTTAAAAATGCCGTCCGGGCTGACCTGCTGCTTGATGCCGAAGGCCGCCACCACGCGCTCAATCGTATTGTCAAAGCGCAGCTTGTTGATGCCGCCCAGGCCGTCGCTGCGCGCCACCGGCGTATCAACAAATTCGATCGCCATTTTGAGGCGCTGCAATGCAGCCGCCTCGGTAATCAGCGGGTCACGCTGCTTGACCAGGCCAATATGCGCCGCCGGCTTGGCTACCACGTCCTTGATGGCGCGGTAGATGGCGCGCAAAAACCCTTTCACCGCTTCCGGCTGTTCTGCCGCAAATTTCGGACTCACGATCACCGAGTTGCCATAGAGTTCAGCGCCGAAGTCGTTGAACTTCATCATCACGATGTCTTCTTCCTTGACACCGCGCGCGGTCAGGCCGATGTAGCTGGTGAAGGTGAAGCCGGTGATGGCATCAACCTCACCGCGCTGGAGCATGGTTTCACGCAAGGGCGGATCCATCGACTTCCAGGTCACCTTGGCCGGATTTTCCCGGCTTTGCGCACTGTTACTCGCTGCCGCCCACCCTTGGCGGAACCAGAGCACATCGCCAAGACCCGCTTCCACCAAGGGTTTCAGGCCGGTCGCGGCACCCCGCAAAAGCCGTCAAGGCTGCACCGACACCCGGTACACCACAATGCCCTGCGCACCGGCATTGAGGGCACCGCCGGTAAGCGTCCAGCGCACCGCGCAGGACGCATTGGCAATGCACACCGGTGGCGTAGTGGTGGGGGTGCAGACCAGGCCCGCCGGCGTAGAGGCGCAGGTTGAGGCCACATAGTCGGTGAACGGCGGCGTCGCGTCGTTGATGACCACGTTGGTGACTGCGCCACTGGCAGTGTTGGTGTAAATGATGCGGTAGCGCAGCACATCATTCGGGCGCGCCGTGTTCGCTGTGCCGTAATTGCCATTGCCTGCCAGTGACGACGGATCGATGCTGGTATCGGTGCAGGTGGTGGTCGATTCATTGCACACTTCCTTGATCAGGCGCAGGCCGGACGCCGCCTTGTCTTCGACAATGGTGGTGTCGGTGCGCGAATAGGTGGCGGACAAGCCCGGGCTGGCGTTGGTGTAGACGAAGCTGGCATCGACCCGCACCACGCGTTGCGCACCAAACGGTGCGGCCGGCGGTGCGAACTCTTTGAGAATCACGCAAATGCGATTGTTCGGCGGTGCCACCGCAATCACCGCCACCAGGTCGGCTGGCGTAATCACCGGCTCACCCGCATCAATCACACCGTTGCAATTACTGTCGCGGTACAGCACCTCGCTCCAGCCGGTGATGCTGGCCGGCGCGGTCGCCGCCACCGTGGTGCCAAAGGTCGCGGTGCCGCCGCTCTCGTAGGTGAACACATGCGGATACACCACAAAATTGCCCGCCGCCACCTGCTGCGATTGATCGGCCACAAAAGTGTTGGCCGGCACATCGCCAAAGTTCAGACCGGTGTAGCTGACATTGCTGCCGGCCGTTTTGGAGAAGCAGATGCGATCGGCGCTGCGCTGGTATTCAAACACGCCGCCACCCGGCGGCGCGGCGCAGGTACCAGGCGGAATCACCGTCAGGTTCTGGCTCGCGCCGGTGGAGAGATAACCTGCCAGGTTGGTCTCGACGATGCACACATTAGTGGCGGTGCTCGGAAAACGCAGGGTGTAGTTGCCGCCGCCATCGGTGTTCACGGTGGCAAAGGTGATCGCAGCGCAGTCAGTCACCGCCACCACCACGCCAGACAGGCCGGGAGAGGAGCCGGCCTCACCCGGCGTGAGCACACCGTCATTCGCAGTCCCGCCCGCAAAGCCAGTATCGCGGAACACGCGTCCGCTCACCTGGCTCAAGGCCGGCCCGACAAAACCAAAGTCCTGCGAGGGCACCGCCGTGCCATTAATCAACAGATTCCAGGTGGAACCGGTGGGCTGGGTCGCGGTAAAGCCGCCCGGCACCGCCACGGTGGCGTTGGCCGGGCTGTTCGATACCAGAATCGTATAACTGCCAAACGGCACTGACGGAAAATTAAAAAAACCGGTACCAGGGTTGACGGCCTGCGATTGCACCACCGCGCCACCCGAGACAATGTTGACATACACGATCACCCCGGCGCTCCAGTCTTCGGCCAGATTGCGGGTGCCGTTGGCGTTGGTATCGACAAACACATAGCCCGACACGCTGGACGTCACGGCATTGACAGTAAGTACCGCAGTGTTCGACCCGTTGCCGGTACCGGCGCTCGATGTGGTCTGGCTGGTGGCGTTGGGCCAGTTGCCAGCCACGACGCTGGCCACCTGAACCGTGATGGTGCAAGTGCCGGGCGTCACACCCACCCGTGCGGGCACCGAGCCGCCGGACACCGAAATCAGGCTGCCGCCATTCGGGGCAGTCACCGTAAAGCCGCTGCACCCGGCACCGCTCACCGATGGCGCAGGCGGGTTGACGATGGTCATGTTGGTCAGCGTATCGGTGAACCCAACGCTGGTAACGGCGGCCGAATTATTGTTCGACACCACGAAGCTGATCGACGACACCCCGCCCTGGCTGATCGCGGCCGGTGTAAATGTCTTGGTGATCCCGGGCGGGTCCAGAATCGTCAGCGTCGCGGCCGCCTGATTGCCGGTGCCAGTATTGGCCGACACCCTGCCCGACACGTTGTTGTACACCCCGGGCGCATTGCCGGTCACCATCACGTTGAGAACACAACTGGCGCTGGCGGTGATGGTGCCGCCGGTCAGGCTGAGCACGGTGGAGCCGGCCGTGGCGTTCCACACCCCGGGGCCGCAATTGCTCGACGGCAGAGCCGGCGTCGCCACCACCAGGCCGGCCGGCAGCAGATCGGTGAATGCCACCGTGGTGATTCCCACCGTGTTCGGGTTGGTCACGGTAAACAACAACGCTGACGCCCCATTGACCGCGATGGTGGACGGCGTGAAGGTCTTGGCGATCACCGGCGGCAG
>JANOYK010000383.1:0-5001 GCA_031428855.1 Burkholderiales bacterium
AGCCGCGGTCCTCGGGATTCCAGTGCGGGATGATCGTCATGGGGGTCATGGCGAAATCAGTGCCGATCCTCGGGTGGGTCACCCGGCCTCAGGGGTTCTTCACGTAGGCATTGCCACGCAGGTAGAACCACCAGTTCAGCACCAGGCAGACGGCGTAGAACGCGGCGAAGCCATACATCGCCACCTGCGGCGTGCCGGCCTTGATCTGGTCACCAATCACAATCGGCGCAACGAACGCGCCGTAGGCGGCAATCGCCGAGGTCCAGCCCAGCACCGGCCCGGCCTGGGCGCGGTCGAAGATGACGCCGATGCTGCGGAAGGTGGAGCCATTGCCGATGCCGCTGGCGGCGAACAGAACGATGAACAAACCGAGGAAGGCGGGGAAATATTGCTCCGGCGTGGCCGACCCGTAGGCCAGCATCATCACGTAGCCCACCGCCACTGAGGCGGCCACCATCACCACCGAGATCACCTGCGTGACAATCGAGCCGCCCACCTTGTCAGACACCCAGCCACCCACCGGGCGGATCGCCGCGCCGACAAACGGGCCGATCCAGGCATAGGTGAAGGCCGACGGCGCGTTCGGATTTTTGAGTGTGTGTTGCAGCACCCCGGCGGCATCCGGCACATGGCTGATGCCGAAAATGACGGTGATCGACAGCGGCAGCGCCATCGAAAAACCGATGAAGGAGCCGAAGGTGACGATGTACAACGCCGTCATTGCCCAGGTGTGTTTGTTGGAGAAGATGGCGAACTGTTTGACCACGCCATCCTTCATTTCGCCGAACGCGGCCAGGCGCATCACCAGCAGTGCGGTGACGACATCGAGCGGAATTGCCACCCACATGCTGATGAGCCCGAGGCCGGTGGGCGCGGGCAGGTAGAGATAGAGGCCGAGGATGGCCGGCACGAACGCGAGGGTGTAGAGATAGGTGATCTTGGCGAACGCGACCACCGGATTGCCGGTGTTGGGCGAGACGGTCTTGAGGTTGTTCATGCCGAACCAGCACAGGATGGCGAGCGGCACCAGCGAGAGCACCCAGGCAAAGCCGGCGTTCTGGATCCACGCCGGGGTGCCGGCCTGGATCTTGCCGAAGATCCAGCCGCTGTCTTTCACCAGGGTCATCGCTTCACCGCCCCACGCGCCAAACAGGCTCATCGTCATCACCAGCGGAATCACGATCTGCATGGTAGTGACGCCAAAGTTGCCGATGCCGGCATTGATGCCGAGCGCCGTGCCTTGCAAGCGCTTGGGGAAAAACGTGCTGATGTTGGACATCGAGCTGGCGAAGTTGCCGCCACCCACGCCCGACCACAGCGCCATCAACTGGAACGCCCATAGCGGCCAGTCTTTGTGTTGCAGGGCGATGCCGGTGCCAATCGCCGGGGCCAGCAGCATCGCGGTGGTGAGGAAGATGGTGTTGCGCCCGCCCGCGAGGCGGATCAGGAACGAGGCCGGGATGCGCATGGTTGCGCCCGAGATGCCGGCGATGGCGGTGAGGGTGAACAGCTCGGCCTGCGTAAACGGAAACCCGAGGTTAAGCATCTGCACCGTGACAATGCCCCACATGCCCCACACCGCAAAGCCGCACAACAGCGCAGGCACCGAGAGCATCAGGTTGCGGTAAGCGATGCGCTTGCCGGTGGTCTCCCAAAACACCGGGTCTTCGGGACGCCAGTCGGTGATGGTGCCGCTGCCGGAGGTGCCGGCTCCGGGGCCGGTTGCATCAGGGCCGGATACGGGGATGATGGTGGCGCTCATGAAAATCTCCTTGCGGCATTCGGTAACGGGGCCGATGGATGTGGCGTGGCGTGGCGTGGGGCGGCGCGGCGCAGGCAGCGTCACGTCCTCAGGTCTTGTGCGTCAAATAGGACATCGGACTCTCCGGCGCATGCGCTCCCATCAATTCAGTGCGCCGCACTTCGGTGAAATACATCCAGATCAGCGAGACCCAGACGATCCCGTACATCAACATGAAGGCCGACGAGCGGATGCCGGTGAGGTCTTGCAGCGCGCCGAACATGATCGGCAGCACGAAGCCGCCGAGACCGCCGGCCAGACCGACGATGCCGGAGATGGCGCCGATGTTGTTGGGGTATTCATCAGCGATGTACTTGAACACCGCGGCCTTGCCGAATGCCCACGCGATGCCCATGATGAACATCAGCGCGGTGAAGACCCAGACGTTGAGGCCGATGTGAAAGCTCTGCGGGCCGTTAATCCCCATCACGGTGAAATCAGTTTGCGGATACGACAGGATGAACAGGCAAATCCAGCTCACCCACAGCACCCACCAGGTGACATGGTGCGCGCCGTGTTTGTCTGACAGCCAGCCGCCGGCCGCACGCAGCACGCCGCCTGGGAGCGAGAAGCAGGCGGCGAGCAGAGCCGCCACGCGGATGTCCATGCCGTATTCGCCGACGTAGTACTGCACCATCCACAAGGAAAGTGCGACATAACCGCCGAACACGATTGAGTAATACTGGCAGTATTTCCACACCTTAGGGTCTTTGAGCGTCGCCAGTTGCTCGCGCAGCGTGACCTTGGCCGGCACCAGATGGGCTGGATCGGAGTAACTGAAAAACCAGAACAGGATGGCCGTAACCAGCATCGCCACGGCGTAAACCTGCGGCACAAACTGCCAGCCGATGGCGACCACGATCACCGGGGCGACAAACTTGTTGAGCGCCGCGCCCGAGTTGCCGGCGCCGAATACGCCCATCGCCAAGCCTTGCCGCTCTCGCGGATACCAGCGCGCGACGTAAGGCGTGCCAACTGAGAATGACCCACCCACCACGCCGACAAACAAGCCGAGCACCAGAAAGTGCCAATACTGGGTGGCGTAACCAATCAGCCAGATTGGCACCACACAACTCAACATCAAGATAAAAAACACGATGCGCCCGCCGTAGCGGTCGGTCCACAGCCCGAGCGGCACCCGGATCAGCGAGCCGGTCAGCACCGGCGTGGCAGCGAGCAGGCCGAACTCGGTGGCGTTGAGGCCAAGCGTCTGCTTGATCGGAATCCCGATCACGCCGAACATCATCCAGATGGCGAAACAGACAGTGAAGGCGAGGGTGCTGACAATCAGTGTCGAGAGGCCCTTGCCGGATTGTGTGGTGGTCATCGCGTTCTCTCCGTGTTGATGGAGACAGCCTACGGCGCGGGCGGAAACGCCTATTGATCCAGGTCAAAGCGCCGGCAGGTGCGGCGATTGCTGGCCGGTTTGATGTGAATCAACCCGCTGCACAGCTGCTGCGGCAAGCTGGCGTCTGGCTCCTTGCGAGGCAGTCGATCATGTGGCCCAGTCGGCAATTGCCCCTGCGGCGGCACACCTTCATCATCGCGGCCATGATTGCCGTGCTGATGGCGGCGGCAAGCGCGCTCATCTGGTGGCGCTTTCATATTGACGTGGAACATGCGCGTGGCCGTGCCGCGCGCGGCAGCGCAGTGCTGCAAACACGCTGCGGGGCCATCGAGTATCAGGAGGCCGGCCAGGGCGTGCCGCTGCTGATGGTGCATGGCTCGGGCGGCGGCCACGTTTGGGTGGGGCACGATGAGGCGGTGCGGGCGGAAATACTGAAGTGGGTTATGGCACACCCTGGTTCAGTTGGACCACCCGGCACCTTCGGCATCCTTGACACCCCCGGCCCACCGGGCCAGCCCGCCGTCAATGCACCACCAGCACCGGAATCCGCGTATGCGTCATCACGTCACTGGTGACGCTGCCATGGATCAGCTTGTCCAGCCCGTGACGGCCATGCGAGGCCATCAGGATCAGGTCGCAGCCCTTTTCTTCTGCCGCTGCAATGATTGCTTCGGACGGCACGCTGCTTTGCGCAGAACTGACAGCGAACTCCACGCCCTCGGCGTGTGCGCGGCTGCCCAGGCGATTGAGTGCCGCCTCCGCGTGCTCGCGTGAGCGATTCTCGTGCGCCTCCAACGACTCGGCCTGGCGCGTTATCAACTCGTTGTACGACGGCTGAATGTAATTGGGCTCGGCAATAAACCCGGTGATGCGCGCGTTGATCGACTTGGCGAAGCGTACGCCGGCATCGATCGCGCGCTCCGAGAAATCCGAACCGTCGACCGGAATCAGAATGTGTTTGAACATGGCACCCTCCTTCATCGTGGTGATGAAGACAGCGTAGGAGGTGCGACGCAAGCGTTATTGATCCAGATCAAACCTGGTTCGGATCAGCAAACCGGAGACTCGAACATGAGCGCCGGGCAACCAGACGCGCCGGCAGCCATCTGAAAACTGCACTTGCATCATCAATGCATCACCAGCACCGGGATCCGCGTATGCGTCATCACCTCGCCGGTGACGCTGCCGTGGATCAGCTTGTCGAGTCCGTGACGGCCATGCGAGGCCATCAGGATCAGGTCGCAGCCGTTTTCTTGGGCCGTGTTGATGATCGCCTCGGCCGGCTGATCGCTCTGCACAAAGCTGGTGGCAAATTCCACTCCCTCGGCGCGGGCGCAGTTGCCCATGCGCTTGAGCACCGTCTCCGAGTGCTGGCGTGCGCGCTTGGCATACGCTTCCATCGACTCGGCCTGACGCGTAATCATCTCGCTATAGAGCGGCAGGGAGTAGTCAGGCTCGGCAATAAACCCGGTGATGCGCGCGTTGATCGACTTGGCGAAGCGTACGCCGGCATCAATCGCGCGGTCGGAGAAGTCGGAGCCATCGACCGGAATCAGAATGTGTTTGAACATCGCGCCCTCCCGCTTAAGTGGTGATGGAGACAGCGTAGGGCGTGCGACGCAGCGCCTATTGATCCAAGTCAAACCGGGTTCAGATCACAGCGCGGCGACTCAGACGGAAGCGGAAAACGCACAGGCCGGCGCTGGGACAGGCGCTCCCACCAACGCTTGGTGGCATGCGTACCTAAGTGGTAGACATGCGCATGATGTATTGCTATCATGCAATACATGACCTCCACTTTGCTGGCACGCGCCAAAGACATTCGCAGTGATGGCGCAATCGTCGAAGTGGT
>JANOYK010000384.1:0-6642 GCA_031428855.1 Burkholderiales bacterium
GAATCGGATCCGGATAGATCGACAACTGCCCGCCCAGCATCGCCTGCAAGGCCGGCCCCGCCCCGCGAAACGGGATGTGCAACAGATCCACCTGGGCTTCCGATTTCAGCCACGCACCAAGCAAATGCCCGAAGGTGCCGCTGCCGCCCGACGCGATGGTGAGCTTGCCGGGCTCGCGTTTGGCTTGCGCCATGAATTCTGCAAGGGTCTTGTGCGGCGAGTCTGCCGGAACAATGAATGCAAAGGGCACCGCCACCACCGGCATCACCGGCACCAGATCAGCGACCGGATCGAAGGGCAGGCTCTTCTTCAACGCCGCAAACGCGGTGATGCCGGCGGATGAATACAAAAAGGTATAGCCGTCGGCCGGCGCTCGCGCCACCACGTTGGCGCCGACCACGCCCCCGGCGCCATCGCGAATCTCGACAATCACCGGCTGCTTGAGCGCTTCGGACAAGTGCGTCGCCATCATGCGCGCGGTGATATCGACCGTGCCGCCGATGGCACTGTTGACCACCAAGCGGATGGTCCGATTCGGGTAGTCCTGGGCAGATACAGTTCCGCCCGCGACCATGCCGGCGCATAGCAAGGCACGGATAAAACCATGGCGAATGTTGAACCGTTTGAACATCATGTACCCCCGTCTGGCTGGCTCTGCCGGTGCGTCGAATCTGCGGCAGTTTAGAGGCTTGCATGATCCGCTCAGGCAGACACTGCGCAGCAGTGTTCACCATATGAACCTGCTTCAACGCGGTAGCATAGCGAAATATCTGAACCATTGCCACCATCACTCAAGCCTAAATCCGCTGGAATCTCCCTATGACGACTCGCTACACCGCTTCTGCCCTCGTGCATTTTGCCGACACCCTCCTGCAACAGACCGGCCTCGACGCCGACAAGGCCAACGCCGTCGCCGAAATTTTGGTCGAAGGCGACCTGATGGGCCACGACACCCACGGCCTCAATCTGCTCGGGCCATATCTCAACGAACTGGTCAATGACACGATGGGAAAGAGCGGTGGCCCGGACGTGATGAACAGCCGCCCCGCCGCGCAACTGTGGGACGGCAAGCGCCTGCCCGGCCCGTGGCTGGTGTTGGAGGCGATGGACAAATGCGCCGAGATGGCAAAAATTTACGGCAGCGGCTCGATCAGCATCCGCCGCTCGCACCACATCGCCGCGCTCACCGCTTACCTCAAGCGCGCTACCGATCAAGGTCTGATGATGCTGCTCTATTGCAGCGACGCCAACTCCTGCAGCGTTGCCCCGCACGGCGGCCGCGAGCCGGTGTTCACCCCCAACCCGATGGCCTTCGGCATCCCCACCGGCGGCGCACCGATCTTGGTCGACGTATCGTGCTCGATCACCACCAACGGCATGAGCGGACGGCTCGTCAAAGAAGGCAAACGCTTCCCCGCCAAGTGGCTGCTCGACGACAAGGGCGAGCCGACCGATGACCCGAAATACGCCACGCCCGGCGGCGGCGGCACGATTCAATTGTTGGGCGGCATGGATGTCGGCCACAAGGGTTATGGCTTAACCCTGCTGGTCGAAGCCCTCACCGGCGGCCTCGCTGCCTTCGGCCGCGCCGACCCCAAGCAAGGCTGGGGCGCAACCGTGTTCGTGCAACTGCTTGACCCGGAAGCGTTTGGCGGCCTGGCCGGAGAGGCGCGCCAAATGGACTTCATAGCCGATGCCTGCCGCAGATCCGCTCCCAGAGCGGGTTTCAGCGAGGTGCGTCTTCCGGGAGAGCGTGCGTTGAAAGTGCGGGCGGAGCAATTGCGCGATGGCATCGCGTTACACGCGGGCATCATGCCGCAGCTTGCGCCGTGGGCGGAGAAGCTGGGTGTCGCGTTGCCCGCGGCCGCTTAGTGATGACGGGCAATCAATCGGGGTCTGTCCCTTATGTTTCGGGGTCTGTCCCTTATGTTTCACCTTATGTTTCAATGACGGGCAATCAATCGGGGTTTGTCCCTTATGTTTCTTATTTTTCTATTTCCCGCGTGAGTAAATCAACGTGAAACTCGCCCCCACACCGATCACTGCCGCACTCGCGGGAGCTTTCGCTGGCATTGTGATGCCCTTCTTCTGGTCTCGGTTTGACAGTGAAAGCCTGGGCTTAGTGGTGACATTCCTGCTTGTCGTCGCTCTTCCAGCACATGCCTTTGTGGTCGGCTTCAGTCGCAGCCAGGCACCCAATGCAACAACACTAGACACCGCACTACTCAAACGTATCGGTGTTTGGTTGGGTGCCGCAGGAATAGCCGCGGTCGTTGCGCAGGCGGTCCGTACCTAGCGCGAAAAGACCTCGCCCATCGCGAAGTACTCGCTGCTGGCGATAAAAGCCGGTCTGTGCGGCGAAGCTGCCATCGAGCCGCAGCGTGGCGTGACGCCTAAGATGGCCGCATGACACCGCTCTCTTTGCGGAAACAGTTGCTGGGGCTGGCGAGCGGGCTCGCCGCGAGTTTTCTGGCCGGTGCCGCAGGCGGCTTGGCCTCGGCCAATGCCGGCGCGTTTTACGCGCAACTGGTGCGGCCGGCGTGATGGGGGTGGCGGCGTGGCTGGTGTGGCGCGCGCAGGGCTTGCGCGCGTGGGAGAAAAAAGTGAATTGTCCGGGCGCGAGGCGCTTAGGTTTCGACGTTCAAACTCACCGCACCCAAGCCAGTGACGTCAAACCGCACCGCATCCCCCACATTGGGAAATTTGGACGTAATCAGGCTGCCGGTAATCACAAACTCGCCGCGCTTAAGCGCCGCCCCGCGCGCATGCAAATGCCGCGCAATCCACAGCATCGCATCGAGCGGATGGCCCATCACGTCGCGCCCGGCACCCTCGCCCGCCTTCTCACCATTTATGCTGGCGATGCCGGTCAGCGCAGCGAGATCAAAATTTCGCCAATCACGCCGCCATTGGCCCAGCACCACGCCACAGTTCCAGGCATTGTCGGCAGCGAGTGTGACGAGGGTTGCGTCACCGGCTTTGCCAAAGCGCGTGTAATCCGCGTTTCGATCATCGGCCAATTCGAACGCCGGGCACACCGCTTCGATGCAGCGCGCCACTTCCTCGCGTGAGGGTGGCGCAGCGTTCAACCGCAAGTCTTCGCCCATCAGAAATGCCAGTTCGCACTCGAACAACAGATGGCCGTAATCACTCTTGCGCACGCGCGCCGGTGATGCATGAATCCCGGCCCCGCCGCGCCAGTGCGACAACACCTGCCCGGCAATAGAGTCTTCATAGCCGACAAACTTGCGCATCTGCGGGGTGGTCAGCGCGATCTTGTAGCCCACTCGTTTTGCGTTCCACGCCGCGCTGCGCAATGCCACCAGTTGATCCTGCACGTCATAGGCGGCGGACATTGAGAGGGGAACAACTTCGCCGGCGAGCGGCGCAAATGTTTTGCGCGCCTCGTGTTCGGCCATCAGCCAGCGGGCGGCGGCCAGGGACAACGCTTCCGTTTGATGTGTCATGGAGATTCCTGTCTTTTCAACATGGTGGTTAAGGCCAGCGCGGCTCAGCGCGGGTTAATCACTTGGGACCCAAACTCGCCAAGGGTGCGGTCAACACTTAGCAAGCGATAACCCAGATGCTTTGCTTGCGCATATAGAAGGCGGTCAAACGGATCGCCATGAGATTGCCGCAGCTCACAGGAAAGCAAAATAGGTTCAAGTGAAACCGGCACCATGCGAAAGCCATCCCGCAGTGCCTGTTCAGCAACGCGGCGTGGCTGCAAATTGATTTTTCCCTTGCGCCATTTCAATCCGATCTCCCACACCGATGCTTCCGAAAACGCAACTTCATCTGCCTTCGCCATTGCCGCGCGCGCAGCGGCGTTCAATTCCGGCGCATCTGCCAAGGCCCAGATCAGACAATGCGTATCGAGCAACAGTTTCATCGCCCGAGCAAATCATCGTCGGTCATGGGAGCATGAAAATCTGGCGCAAGCTTGAGCTTGGCGCGCTTCAATCCGCCAAGACGCACTCCACTTTTCCACGCAGCTGTAGTCACCGGCATCAATCGTGCGAGCGGCTTGCCTGATCGAGCGATGACAACTTCTTCACCGGCAACTGCCCTGTCGAGCAGTGCTGAAAGGTTGGTTTTTGCGTCATAAATATTGACCAGCATTGCTGCCTCCTTACAGTTCGGCGATAATTGGTCAAATTATACATAATATGACCAACTTCAAAGCACCAGTAAGCGGCGCTGCCGGAGCTTGAGCATTGCAATAGCCCAGATTTCCCGACCACTTCAAATCACCTCTCGATGTCCGGTTTTTCCGGAGGACTATCCAATACCCGCCCCGTCAATAGCCTAAAAAACCATGCTTCTGGACACAACACCCAACCGCGCACGCGGCATCGCCCTTATGCTCGCCGCCGGTCTGTGCTGGAGCCTCGGCGGCATCATCGTGCGCTCGCTTACTCTCAAAGAGACATGGGAGATCGTGTTCTGGCGCGCGCTGTTTATGGCGGCGTTTATTGGCGTGTTGATGTTGGCGCTGCGCGGGCGCGGAGCGCTGGCGAGTGTGCGCAGCATCGGCACGGCCGGCCTTATTTCCAGCGTGTGTCTCGCGGCGCAAATCTACTTTTTCATTTTGGCGCTGGCTAACACCACGGCGGCCAACACCTTTGTGCTGATGAGCATCTCGCCGCTGCTCGCGGCGTTGACTGGCATGCTGTTCCTGCGCGAGCGTGTGGCGTGGCATACCTGGATTGCCATCGCATTTGCGCTCGGCGGCATCGTCATCATGTTCGGTGAAGGCATGGACAGCGGGCACTGGCTTGGCAACGTGTTTGCGCTGTGCGTGCCGTTTGGGTATGCGTGCCAGATTTTGTTCGTGCGCAAGGTGCAGGGGGCGAACGGTAAAGCGCCTGACTTGCTGCCCACCGTGTTTGTGGGAGCCTTGATCGCGATGACACCCGCGCTGTTTCTCGGCTGGCCGCTCGAAGCGTCCAACAGTGACGTGCTGCTGCTCGCAGTGATGGGTTGCGTGCAACTGGGCATGGGCTGCTGGCTGATGACGCTGGCCGTGCCGCATTTGCGCGTGGCGGAGATGGGCCTGTTGGCACTTACCGAAACGATTCTTGCGCCCTTGTGGGTATGGCTGGGAACAGGCGAGGCACCTGGCAATGCGGCGCTGGCCGGTGGTGCGCTGATCGTTGGCGCGCTGGCAGTGAATGGGTGGGTAACGCTGCGCTCGCAGACAATCCGGCCCTGACCGGCTCGCACCAACGGTCTTGGCGAATCTGGCGCTGAGTGGCTTGCACCAACGGTCTTGAACGCTCAGCGCCGAAAAATGCCGGATCAGAGCAGTGCAGTTACTGCGCCAGAATCCGCCGCACAAACGCCGCGCCGGTTTCTTTGGTGCCGAGCTTGCCGCCAATATCCTTGGTCGCTTCTTGCGCGGCCACGGCGTCAACGGTTGCAGCTTCGATCGCCCGCGCCGCCTGATTGAACGCCGGCAAATTCTTGCGTCTACCGTGCCAGTCAAGTAGCAAGGCGGCAGAGAGAATCAATGAGAACGGGTTGGCGATGTCTTTGCCGGCAATGTCGGGGGCCGAGCCGTGCGCGGCTTGCGCCATTGCGTGCTGATCGCCCGCGTTGACTGAGCCACCGAGGCCGAGGCTGCCGGACAACTCGGCGGTGAGGTCCGAGAGGATGTCGCCGAACATGTTGGTGGTGACGATAACGTCGTACTTCTCCGGGGCGCGCACGACGTGGGCCATCATCGCGTCAACGATCACTTCGTCGATGGCGACCTCGGGATAGGCCTTTCCCACTTCACGCGAGACGTCGAGGAACAGGCCATCGCCGAGTTTCAATACATTGGCTTTGTGTACCAGCGTGACTTTTTTGCGGCGGCGCATGGCGAGTTCAAACCCGGCGCGGGCGATGCGCTCGCAGCATTGGCGCGTGATGCGGCGCAGTGACACCACCACATCGGGCGTGACCAGCATTTCGCTGCCGCCGGAAGCCATGTTGCGGTCGGCGTAAAAGCCTTCGGTGTTTTCGCGCACCACCACCAAGTCGAACGGGTTGACGCGCGTAGGCACACCGGGGTAGGTGCGCGCCGGGCGGATGTTGGCGTAGAGGTCGAGCGATTTACGGAAGAACATCGACGGGTTGATCTGGCCTTCGCCTTGGTAGACGTAGGTGTCGGTGGGGCCGAGCAGCAGACCGTCGGCGGCGTTGACTTTATCGATCAGCGCGGGGGTGATGGTGGTGCCGTTGCGTTTGAAGCCTTCGAGGCCGGTGACATCGTGATCGAGCGTGATGCCGAGGTTGAATTTTTTCGATGCCGCTTCGAGAGCCGCAACGGTGACGGCGGTGATGTCGGGGCCGATGCCGTCGCCGGGGAGAACAACCATACGCATGGTGGGGCTTTCTTGGTGGGTCGATTGGTGGGTCGATGGTGGGTCGATGGTGGGTCGATGGGCCGATTTGTTGATGCGCGGGATTACTCCGGCTTGATGCCGATCTGTTTGACCAGTTGCGCAAATTTCCCGGTTTCGCGCTGCACGAAGGTGGCGAATTCGTCTGCGCTGTTCTGGCGCACATTGGCACCGAGGTCTTCGATTTTTTGTTTGGTGGCGCCCTCGGCCAACACCTTGTTGATCTCGCGGTTCAGTTGCGCCACAACGTCGT
>JANOYK010000385.1:0-1635 GCA_031428855.1 Burkholderiales bacterium
GCCGCTTATTTCAGCGCCGCAGTGGCCAAGCTGCGCGCCGGTGAAGCCGCCACGCGTGCGGCCTCCATCGCGCATCAAGTGCATGGTGCCATCGGCTTCACCTACGAGCACGCACTCAATTTCGCCACGCGCCGCCTGTGGGCCTGGCGCGAAATGTACGGTGCCGATGCCTGGTGGGCGCAGCGATTGGGCGAAGCGGCGATTGCCGCTGGTGCAGAGGGTTTCTGGCCGGCCATGACGCGGCGGCATTTTTAAAACGGCAAGTCTGCACATGAACGCCCCCGCCTTCACCCTGCGCGCCATCGAGTTGTTCGAGCGCCCGGTCGTGCTGCGCCTGCCGTTCCGCTTCGGCGTGGTCACGCTCACACATTGCCCGCAGGCGTTCGTGCGGGTGCGCATTGGTCTGCCCGATGGGCGCGAGATCACGGGCAGTGCCGCCGAGATGATGGCCCCGAAGTGGTTCGACAAAAATCTCGCCCTCAGCAACGGCGACAACTTCAACCAGTTGCGCGATGTGCTGCATCTGGCGCGTGAAGCGTATCTGTCGGACGCCGCACCCGCCAGCGCCTTCGGCCATTTCACGCGCCACCACGACGCACACCAATTGGTGAGCGCCGCGCGCGGCTATAACGCGCTGCTGGCCAACTACGGCCCGGCCTTGATCGACCGCGCGATTCTCGACGCGCTGTGCCGCGCGCATGGCGCATCGTTTTACACCGCGATGCAACGCAATTTGGCCGGCATCGGTGGCGGCAGCACCTTGCGCGACAACGGCAGCAGCGCAGACACTGCAGGCCATGCCGCCTTCAACGGCATCGACTTCAACCGCTTCCTCGCCACGCTCACGCCTGCCGCCACCATCGAGGCGCGCCACACCGTCGGCATGGTCGATGCCATCACCGCCGCCGGTCTCGCCGAGCCGGTCAATGACGGCCTGCCCGAAACGCTCGAACAAGTAGTGGCGCACTACGGCCACCGCTATTTCAAACTCAAGGTCGGTGGTCAACTCGATGCCGACATCGCACGCCTGAGCGCGATTGCCGCCGTGCTCGACCGCGCGCCGCAGCCTTACTTCGCCTCACTCGACGGTAACGAGCAGTATGAAAACGCGGAGCAAGTCGCAGAGCTGCTGGCACGCATGCGCGCGCTGCCGGCGCTGCAACGCCTGACCGCCTCGCTCCTGTTCGTGGAACAGCCGATCGCCCGCAAAACGGCTCTGGCAGCAGATTTCAGGGCATCCCCTCTCGGCCTGCCGGTCATCATTGATGAATCCGACGCCACGCTCGACAGCTTCGTCGAAGCACGCGAGCGCGGCTACACCGGCATCTCCAGCAAGACCTGCAAGGGGGTTTACAAATCGATACTCAACGCCGCGCGCTGCGCTGCGTGGAACGCGGAACAGCAAGCCGCACGCGGCACACTGCGCTACTTCATGTCAGCCGAAGACCTCACCACCCAAGCCGGCCTGCCGGTGCAGCAAGACCTCGCGCTGGTCAATCTGCTCGGCATCACCCATGTCGAGCGCAACGGCCACCACTATGTGAACGGCATGGCGGCCCTGCCCGAGACTGAGCAGCGCGCGTTCCTCGCGGCGCACCCGGATTTGTACGAACACTCGCACGGTGCAGTGCGGCT